>JAGOYM010000042.1 GCA_018059165.1 Leptotrichiaceae bacterium
AATTTCTCTTCACTTATTATAGGAGATAGTCCTGATATTTCAGTTTCTTTTTTGCTTTCACTATCAAATGCAATTACATTAATCCTTGTGTTTCCATCAACTGGAATAAAATCGACAATAATACCATCATTCTGTAAATCATTTAAAATAAATTCTCCTGCAAATCCAGCTACATAACCTAGTGCTGTATTTTGAACATCTAATGTCTTCATCATTCTCGAAACATTAATTCCTTTTCCCCCAGTCCTCAAACTTGCTTTCTTAGTAAGATTAAGTTCTCCTACTTTCATATCTGCATCTAAATACATATCATAGTCTAACGCTGGATTCAATGTTACCGTGTAGATCATTTCAATATCCTCCTTAATATTTTATTTTACTAAGTTATCTATTCCAAGAATTTATAATATCTGTAAAGTTACCTAAAAACTCATCTACTTTTCTTCCTTTTATTTGAATGCTAATTATTTTATCCCCTTGTCTTATTAACTTCAATATTGAAAGATCTTCTCTAGATTTCAATTCCCCAAAAATTGTATATTGACCATTTAGCTGTGTTAAAGTATTCATTGTTAGAAAAAATTGTGATCCATTTGTATTTGGTCCCGAATTTGCCATTGCAAGCATTCCAGGATCTGTAAAGTCTACCCATTTTGCAATCTCATCTTTTATTGTATAGCCTGCAGATCCTGTTCCATCACCATTTGGATCTCCACCTTGTGCTAAGACATTTGCAATTACTCTATGGAATTTTAATCCATTATAGAATCCTTCTTTTGACAATTTTACAAAACTTGCTACTGTTACTGGTGCTGCTTCTGGATATAAATATATATTTATATCTCCTTTAGTTGTAGAAATAGTTGCTTCTAATTCATAAGAAGCCATTTTTTTTACAAAATCTTTTTGTTTTTTATCTTCAATCTTTTGTTGCTTCATATCTTCTTTTGAAACCTTCGTTGACACATCATTATTTTTCTTAAACATGCTAGAACAACTAAATAATGTAGCTAATAAAAATAATGAAACTAAAATCTTTTTCATTGATTCCTCCTAAATTTATTTTAATTTTTACCCTTACTTATATCTTTAATTACTTTCTCAACATCAATTTCCATATTGAAATCAAATTCAAATATGTTGAAATTGAAATCCATTACTTCCAAATCAAATTTATGTAGATCTTTTTCAGATGCCATAATATTTTTGTATACTACTAGAATCATTGCTACATCATCCGTAGCATCTCTTGCCTCAACAATATTTATAAGTCTATTTTTGTTAACATTGAACGTCTCTCTTACAATTTCCTCAGCTTTTTTTTTGTTTTTTATTTCGCTCATTAAATTGTAGACAATTCGAGGAAGCCTTATACCAAATTCAATTATGGGTTCTTCTCTCTTTTTGAACTTTATTACCGCCATCCATACACTCCATATTTTTTTATAATTGTACCACATTTTTTACTATTTATCAATTTTTTACTTTGCTTTTCAATACAAAATGATATATAATATTTTCACTATGAAAAGAGGTGATTTTTTGAAACTTTCAATTAAGGAATACATGTTAACAAAAAATGTTTCAAGACGAACTATTTACAACAGAATAGAAAAAGGGCAACTAACAACAATAAAAGATGGAAATAAAATTTATATAACAGCAGAAAATATGGATGTTAATTATCAAGTAAAAGCTTCTGCATCTGAAATAAAAAAAATAACTGAAAATACAAATAAAATCTCTAAACTTCATAATAAGTTAGAAGAGTTTGATTATAATTTTCTACGTGAAAGACTTTCATCAATTGAAAAATCTTCTATAACTCAATTAAATGGATTAAATATTTTTTCTAATAATTTTACTGCTACAACTAATAGTACATTCAAAAATTTGTATGAATCACTAGAAAAACTTATAAATAATTCTTCTGAAAAAGAGGCACAACATTCAGCTTCTATCACTGAATTGTTAAAAATTATTGATAAAAAACTAGAGTGTTTAGAAAAAATTCAATATTTAAAGGAAAAAGTCGAGACATTGGAAACATCTCAAAACAACATTTCTAATAAAATCGATACTTTACTTAACAAATTTGATGAGTTTACTGAAAAACAAGAAAGAAAAAAAATAGGTATATTCAAAAAATAGCCTTTGCTAGTAATTTACATTAGCTTAAGGCTATTTTTTTATATTTTCTTCTTATTAAAATATTTAATTCCAATTACTGCAACGATCAGCATAATTATACTTATCAAATGCGGTGCTCGTATTATGTTAAAGAATGTTAAGTCTTCTGATCTGAACATACTTACAAAACTTCTTATTAATGCATACATTATCAGATAAATCATACTTAAAATTCCAACATTGTATTCTTTTTTTCTAAAATAAAACCATAAAAGTAAAAATCCAATAAAATTCAAACCCATTTCATAAAGCATTGCTGGATGTAATGCTAGTCCAGGAAATTCTTGTCCTGCAGGAGTATCATTTGGAAACACAACTCCCCAAGGTACTACTTCTTTGAATTTTGATTGTAGATCTATTCCTAGTTTCTGATAATTTTCCCACCAAGTTGTAAAAGTTCCATTAAATATGACATTTAGTGGTGTGAACGTTGGAACTCCATGAACTTCACCATTTGCAAAATTTCCAAATCGACCTATTGTTTGCCCAAAAAGTAACGGGCCAACTGCCAAATCCATCAAAATCCAGATGTTTATTTTTTTCTTTTTTGCATATATTAAAGTCCCTATTACCCCGCCAATTATACCTCCATGTATTGCTAATCCGCCTTCCCATACTTTAAATATTGAAATTGGATCCCCTATATAATCGGTGAATCTAAATATTACATAATACAATCTTGCGCCTATAAGTCCTGACATCATTCCCCAAAAAGCGTAATCTTCTATCATCTTTTTATCTGTCACGCCTCGTTTTCTAGCTACTAAATCTTTTGATGCAATATATATTCCTATTAAAAATGCTAGTATGTACATCAAACTATAGTATCTTAATTCAAATGCACCTATTTTAAAAAGATAAGGTTTCATTATTTTTTAAGCTCCTCTTCTAATATAACAAAAAATTCATCTATTTCTTGAATTGATATTTGCCCAAGAATCCCTATTCTCATAAGAGAATTAGCATATGCACCTTTTCCACCCGTTACTGTGTAGCCAACATTTTCCAAGTTATTTATTATTTTTTTTATTTCTATTCCTTCTTTCACAACTGAAATTAGTGTATTACTTCTATTTTCTTCATTCTTCACTAACAACTCGAAGCCTAAACTAGATGCTTTATTTTCAATATATTTTCTTAACTCATATTTTTCTTTCGTTATATTATCTATCCCGAATGCCAACATATTTTCTAATGATTTGTGTAATGCTAATATTAATCCAATAGCTGGTGTGTATGGTGTTTCATAGCTCTCTTCAAAATATTTTTTATATTGCTTAATATCAAAATAATACTTTGGTAAATTAGAATTTGTGTATGCTTTTTCTGCTTTTTCACTCATTGCTATGAAAGATAACCCAGGCGGTATTAAAAATGCTTTTTGACTTCCTGCAACAGCAACATCTATGTTCCAACCATCAAAATCAAATGGATTAGCAACAAGACCACTTATAGTGTCAACAACTAGTAACATGTCTGTTCCATTTGTTATTTTACCTAATGATTCCACATCATTCAATACACCTGTTGAAGTCTCACTATGAGTTACAAATATTCCTTTTATATTGTCATTATTTGCTAAAAGTTCTTTTACATCTTCTATTTTGTATGCTTCACCAAAATTATATTCTAACTCTAATACTTCTAACCCATATATTTTAGCTATTTTCTTAAATCTTTCTCCAAAATATCCAGTATTTAGTACAATGACTTTATCTCCTGTTGAAAAGAAGTTAACAACAGCTGCTTCCATTGCACCTGTTCCTGATGATGTCATTGTGTAAACATCACTTTTAGTTTTAAATGCTAATTTTAAATTTTCATTTATGTCTTTCATTTTATCTCTAAATTCAGGTGTTCTGTGGTGTATTATATCTTTTCCCATAACATCTAATAAATCTTGTGGTATGTTCGTTGGTCCTGGTGTTAATAATAATTTTTTGCTCATAATTTTATGCCTCCTATGTAATTAAATATTATTTTTTACTATATCATCGAATTTTTTGACACTTTTCAATACTTCTTCTATCTTGTCTAATCTTAACATATTTGGTCCATCAGACATTGCATTATCTGGATCAGGATGTACTTCTGCAAATATTCCATCAATACCAATTGCAGCAGCTGATCTCATCAGTGGATACACGTATTCTCTATTTCCTCCTGTTGTTTCACCTTGCCCTCCAGGTATTTGTACAGAGTGAGTTGCATCGAATACAATAGGGTATCCCAACTTTCTCATTTCTAATAACGCTCTCATATCAACAACTAAATTATTATATCCAAATGTTGTTCCTCTTTCACATAACATTATGTTAGGATTCCCAACTTCTTCAAACTTTTTAATAACATTTTTCATATCCCATGGTGCTAAGAATTGCCCTTTTTTTATATTAACTGCTTTCCCTGTTTCTGCTGCGGCTATTAACAAATCTGTTTGTCTACATAAAAATGCTGGTATTTGTAATATATCAATAACTTTTGATGCTTCTTTACATTGCCACGGCTCATGTATATCTGTTGCTATAGGTAAATTATATTTCGACTTCACTCTTGATAATATTTCTAGTCCTTTTTCCAGCCCAGGTCCTCTAAAAGAATTGATTGATGTCCTATTTGCTTTATCAAATGACGCTTTAAATACGTATTTAATACCCTGTTTTTCAGTAATCTCTTTCATTTTTCCAGCTACTTCCATTACTAAATCTTCTGACTCGATAACACAAGGCCCAGCAATTAAGAAAATCTCACTATTTCCAACTGTGATGGTATCCGTTATTTTAACTTCCCTAACTTTGTCAATTAACATTATTATTCCTTCTTCCTATAGAATTCTATTGTTTTTTTATTGCATAATATCTAACATAATTTTATCATATTAGTAGAATAAAAAAAACTTTTATTTTATATACTTATTTGCAATTTCACAATCATCGAAATGCAATTTTTCATCTCCTATTATTTGATACTTTTCGTGTCCTTTTCCTGCAATTAACACACTATCATTTTCTTGACTTAACTTAATCCCTATTGCAATTGCTTGCTCTCTATCAACTATTGTTTCGTATTTTTCTTTTGGAAAATTCACTTCTTTTAGTCCACTCTCAATTTCATTAATTATATCAATTGGATTTTCATTTCTTGGATTATCTGATGTGATTATTATATAGTCTGAATATTTTGTTGCCGCAATTCCCATTTTCTTTCTCTTAGCTTTATCTCTATCTCCACCAGCACCGAATATTGTAATCACTTTATTTTTGGTCATTTCTTTAAGTGTTTGCAAAACATTTATCAAACCATCTTCTGTATGAGCAAAATCAACAACTACTCTTATTGCTTTATCATTCTCTATTAGCTGAAATCTTCCTGGAACAGATTCTATCTTTTGTATTTTCTCTATTATGTCATTCATTTCTCTTCCTAATTTAACTAACACTCCTACGCATGATAATATATTTGACAAGTTATAGTTACCTACTAGTTTAGAATTAAATGTGTATTCTTTATTTTCATAAACAATCTTTATTTTCATCCCAAAGTTATTATATTCTAACACTTCACCATATATATCACTTACCTTATCAGTTATGCTGTAACTCATAAAATTATTTTTTCTACTTTTGTTTTCTTGCAATATTCTTACACCATATAAATCATCTGCATTTACAATAGCTGATGAATTATTATCTCTTAATTTTGAAAAAATCTTATTTTTTGCTTGAAAATAATTTTCCATTGTTTCGTGAAAGTCTAGATGATCTTGTGTCAAATTAGTATATATAACTGAATCAAACTGCAACATTTCCACTCTACCAATTTCTAATGCGTGCGAACTTACTTCCATTATAAAATATTCGACACCTTTTTTTACACTTTCATCCAATAGCTTTATTAAATCAATTGATTCCGGTGTTGTATTAGTTGTTTCCTTGTTTATATCTAATATTCTATGGCCTGTTGTTCCTATTCTTGACGTGTTCTCTAATATGTTTTCTAATATATATGTTGATGTCGTTTTACCATTTGTCCCAGTCACACCTATAATTTTTATTTTATTTTGTGGCCAGTTATAATAATTTGAAGCAATTATTCCTAGATTCTTGCGTATATTCTCAACATATACATATGTTATATCTTCTTCTAGTTTTATATCTTTCTTCTCAACTATTATCATTTTTGCGCCTTTTTCTATTGCTGTATCTATATAATTGTGTCCATCAACCAAACTTCCAGTCATTGCTACAAAGACATAGCTATCTTTTATATTTCGAGAATCAAATTCTATACCTTCTATTTCAAATTCTGCGCCTTTATTCAAGACTTCATAATTAATACCTTCAAATATTTTATACATAAAATTTCTTTTCTCCTTTAGTTTTTAATATGGAAGTAATGAATAAATTACAATTTCAGGCTTTCTTTGCGATACGGGTACTAACATGTAGTTAGCCTCTGTATTTCCTGGAAACATTTGCATGAATTTCTTACTTGATTCATTAAATATAGTCCATTTCTGCTGAGAATCCATTAAATTTTTCTTTGTTTGACCATCATTATTCATTTTATTAAGTACACCTGCATACAATTTTTTAAGGCTTTCTTCTTCTTTAGTAATTTCATTATAATCTAGCTTAGGGTAGTTACCTTGTTCCAGTATTTCAGATAAATAATCAAGCTCTGATATTCTATCTACAATTACTTTAATTTTATATTTTTCTGATAGTTTTTTTGCAACTTCTGATGGGGTTTTTTCGTTTTTCAAATAAAAAGATGACTCTAATGTTTTAAATTCTGCATCTTTGTACGATATCCATTGTTTTTCAACATCAATCAATGTTTTCCTTAATTCTTCATTATCCATAGAATTTACTAAATTATTATACGAATTATTTAACTGTGTATCTGCTTCTTCAACAGTTTTATACAATACATAGATTTTATCTAACTCATCTGATTCGCAATCACAATCTGGTGTATAAACTAATGACTTTCGGTAATAGCCATTTCTATAATAATCTTGCATTGCACCTGTAACACCTTCAATATCAGGTTTTTTTTCATAAATATCCTTTAGGTCGTTAAAATATTCGTAGTTTTTTGAAACTTTCGAGTCTTTAGATTCTTTAATTTCTAATTCTCTTTTTGATAGCTCCAATACATTCGCTTCTTCAGCTAAATCTTTAGGAATATAAAAATATAGATTATCATATATTTTTATTTTATCTTGATTAAACCTATAATATGTATACTGAACTTCTGATAAAATTTCATTTGTTGTTCCCATCACACTATCTCGATAGTCATCAAGAAATTTGCTTGTATCATGTTCTATACGTATTTGAAATACTTTCCTACCATCTTTTTCATATTCTAGCCATTCTATATTTTTTGCATATTTATAACCTTTCATTGCATCAGCTAAAGTAATGCTTTGATCCCCGTTCCAAAATTTAGAACCATATTTATCTTGTATTGAGTCTGGCTTCACTTCTTCTATTGTAGCTGTATTCAACGATCTCTCATCTTTTCTATTCATAAATAAATATATCCCTGAAGCTATTAGGATTAGCAACAATGCTATTAATATTTTCTTAGTTATTTTTTTTCTTTTAATTTCTTTTTTTTCTAGAGCTTCTTTCTCTTTTTCTTCCATTTCTCTTTTTAATTCTTCTTCTATTTCTTTCTTTAATTGCTCTTTTAAGGCATCTTGTGTATCTATATTTTCTATCTTTTCAGATGACTCTTGAATTATATTATCCATATATTCTCCTAATTTATTATGTGTTTTTATTTTTACGTATATTATACACCAAAAAAACAAAAAAGCGAAATGAAATCACCTCGCTTTTTAATATTTTAAATATTTATTTTATAATAATGATGTTACAACTTCCATAACTTTATCATAATCAGGATGATTAGTTACTTCTGAACAGTATTCAACGTGTTTAACAATACCTTCTTTATCAATTACTAAAGCTCCTCTTTCTAATAATCTTAGCTCTTTTATTATGAATCCATATTTTGTTCCAAAATCTAAATCTCTATGATCTGAAACAGTTACAGCATTTTCAATTCCTTCTGCTGCACAAAATCTACTTAATGCAAATGGTAAATCAACAGATATTGTAACTATTGCAACTTTATCCCCTAATTTTGCTGCTTCTTGGTTGAATCTAGTTGCTTGTAATGCACAAACTCCCGTATCTATAGATGGGAATGCTGTTATAACAACAACTTTACCTAATACACTGCTTAATTTAAATTCTGATAAGTCTTTGTTCAATGCTGTAAAATCTCTTGCTTTATCTCCAACTTTTATTTCTTCACCTAATAATGTTATTGGATTTCCTGCAAATGTTGCTACATTTTTTCTCTCATTCATATTGTTCCTCCATTGTTTTATTTTATTTTTTTATCCATATCATTTGAATATACAAATATTATACAATAAATTGATTTAATTGTCAATTTATCATTTACTACACAACATAAAATACATCAGGATATACAGCTAATCCAGTTATTTCGTCTGCTGTATTATCTAATTTCAATACCATGAAATTCTCCTCAGGGACATCAAATGGTGATTTAATACTGTATTTTGTTGAAACTTCAAATCCAAATTTACTATAATATTCTTTATGGCCTAAAACAACTATTGCTTTATAGTTTAATTTTTTTGTCTTCTCTATTGCTACTTCTAACATCTTCTTACCTACACCCATTTTTTGGAATCCTGGGACTACTGCCATTGGTGCTAGCGCTAATATTCCTTCATTATACAACTTACCATTATCACTTTGAATTGCTATTTTTGTAAACATAACGTGTCCTATTTGTTTTCTTTTCGCATCTGAAACTAACTCAAATTGATTGCTACTTTTTTTGAATAATATTGCTGATGCTAGATTAACATCAATATCAGCTATTAGAGAAAGCTCTTTTACATACGTTTGTCCATCTCTCAACTTTCTAATCAATTCTTTTTCAGCTGCTCTATTAAATGCTAATGTGTTTATGTTATCTATTGCTTCCACATCATTACTATTCTCTTCTCTTACATAAATATCATTTTCTTGTAATCTTATAACCATTATGTGCCTCCGCCGTTTTATTTGTTAAATCCTAATTTTTCATATGCCCCTTTACGGACTTTATTTCTAAAAAATGAAGTCCAACCAAGTAATAACCCTGGAGTCCCAAGTGCCATTTTACTCCATTTATAGAAATTAAATTCATCTGTATGTTTTATAATTTTACCATTTTCAATTTCCATATTTGCAATAATAACATTTCTTACTTTCCTTCTTGATGCAGAAAATAAATAATCTGCTATCCATTCTACTTTTACTTTATTTTCAGAATATTCTTTAATTGTGTATTTTATAGACATGTCTTTATTACCAATTAGTAAACTTGACCACATCTTTATCGTCTCTTCATAACTAAGACCTACGAAAATTTCATCATTAAATATAAGTTTTTCATCGTATAATTTTTTTAACGTTTCAACATCTGCAGAAGCAAATGCATCGTAAAATTTTGTTGCTATTTCTTTTGTATTCATTTTATTCTCCTCGCTCTTCTCTCTTTTATTTTACTACTTATTCAAAAAAAACTCCAGATTTTTATCACTCATTATAGAAATTTAATGTATTTTATGATATAATTCTTAGTACATTGGGGATGTCTAGGTTTCGACAAGATACGAAGCTTATTACTTGCAAGTAGACGGAAGTCTTTAAAATTCAAACTTAATTTAATCGGAAACGATAATTACGCACTAGCTGCCTAAGGGCGGCTCACCCTCATAAGGAATCGCCATTTTTCTTTTGAACGGTGTCATTATAATGGCTTACTATTATGTATGACTATAGCGTAATAGGAAATTTAATAGTCTCGCTATAAGACTTTTGTTTGTTTAACATCTTATAGTTAAAATGATAAATGAACTAAACTTGTAGACGGTAGTAAGGACTTTTTGTTTTGGACGCGGGTTCGATTCCCGCCATCTCCACCAATAA
>JAGOYM010000091.1 GCA_018059165.1 Leptotrichiaceae bacterium
GTATGCCCAAAGTTTAAAATCATTCTTAAATTACTTTCTTTCTCATCTTTTTCCACAACTTCTTTTTTTATTTCACATGATCTATATACAATATCTTCCATATTATCCATTAAATTCTTTCTTAAATGGTCTTCTTTTACTATATTCTCTAATTTTGAAAATAATTCTTTATCATATATACATCCGTATTTTACAATTTCAGCAAATCCATCGAAGAAATATCGTGTTTCAAGAGTTCTTAAGAATGCTATATCGATCAACACTAATTTAGGTTGATAAAATGCTCCAACTAAATTCTTTCCAGCTGGTAAATCTACACCTACTTTTCCTCCAACACTGCTATCTACTTGTGACACAACTGTTGTTGGTATTTGAATAAACTTTACCCCTCTTAAGTATGTTGCTGCAACAAATCCTGCTATATCTCCTACAACTCCTCCACCAAATGCTACAACTAGGTCATCTCTTGTTACTCCGTCTTCTATCATTGACGTGTATATATCTTTTACTGTTTCAAGATGTTTATTTTTTTCCCCAGCTTCTATAATATGGAGTGTATACTCATAACCTTCAAAGAATGTAGGTATTTTAGATGCGTATAACTTCTCAATATTAGAATCTGTGATGATAAATAATTTTTTTCCTTTATATATTTCGCTAATATATTTAGGAAATTCTGATGTAAAGTTAGTTCCTATAATTATGTCATATGAATTTTCTTTTAAACCAACATGTAATTTTTTCATATTTTACCTCTCTAATTTATTTTTTCTCTTCGATTACTTGAAATAATAAATTCTTCTTTTAGTTTTTCACCGTCTTCGTCATTCAGTGCTTTTTTTATAACTTCTAATTTCTTTTCAAATTGCTCTATCATTTTCAATAAATTATCTTTATTACCCAAAAAAAGTTCAGACCATAGATCCTCATTTATCTTAGCTATTCTTGTTAAATCTCTAAATGAATCTCCAATATATTTATTAGTTTCATACTTTTCATCATCACTATTCATAAGTGCTACAGCGATTGCATGAGTTAATTGGCTAGTAAATGCTATTATTTCGTCATGTTCTTCTTTTGTTAAAAAATTAATATTTTTAAACCCTAGTTTATGGATGAGGTTTTCAAATAAGTCTATATTTTCTTTTTTATTTTCTATATCATTTATTAATATATAATTAGCATTTTGAAAAACTTTAGAATCTGCAAAATCTATTCCTCTCTTTTCTCTTCCAGCCATTGGATGACCAAAAATAAAATCTATTTTATTTTTAGATTTCTCAAGAATAGGTTTCAATTCATCTATTATTTTACTTTTTATTCCCACTGCATCTGTTACAATACTACCTTCTTTGAAAAACTCTATGTTCTCTTCCATAAAATTTTTCAATAAATTAGGGTATAGAGAAATAATAACAATATCAGAATTAGAGATTGGGATTTTTGCATTCAAAAATCCTTCGTCGATTATTCCTTTAGCCTTTGCTTTAATAAGTGTCTGAGTATCTATATCAACTCCATATACTTCTCCTACACCTATATTTTTTAGTCCTTCTGCAAATGCTCCACCGACTACTCCTAACCCTATAATACTTACTATTAATTCATCTATACCCTTTTTCATATTCTATGTACTCCCAGAATTTTATTTTTGAATTTTATTAAAAGAATTTCTTTCCTAAAACATTAGCGATTGCTTGAACATCTTTCATTAATTCTTCAAATTTAGCTGGTTTCAAAGATTGTGGTCCATCAGAAAATGCTTTATCAGGTTCATGGTGAACTTCTACCATTAAACCATCTGCACCAACTGCAACTCCTGCTCTAGAAAGATCTCTTACCATCCACCATTTTCCTGTTCCATGTGCTGAATCTACAACAATTGGTAAATGCGTCAAGCTTCTTAACATCGGAACAGCATTTAAATCCATAACATTTCTATATGCTGTTTCATATGTTCTTATTCCTCTTTCACATAAGACAACATTCTCATTTCCACCTGCTAATATATACTCTGCTGACATCAACCATTCTTCAATTGTTGCTGACATTCCTCTTTTTAATAATACTGGTATTTTTGTTTTACCAATTTCTTTCAATAAATCAAAGTTTTGCATGTTTCTTGCTCCAACTTGGATCATATCCAAATGTGAACCAAATTCATGTAACTGCTCTATTGACATTACTTCACAAACTATTGGTAATCCTGTTTCTGCTTTTGCTTTTTTCATAAGCTCTATTCCAGCCATTCCCATTCCTTGGAATGCATATGGTGATGTTCTTGGTTTAACAACTCCACCTCTGTACATATTTGCTCCTGCTTTTTTTACTGCTCTTGCAATTGTCATAACTTGCTCTTCATTCTCAACTGCACATGGCCCAGCCATCATAACTAGAGTATCCCCACCAATTTCAAGATCTCCTATTTTAACTATTGTGTTTTCTGGTTTGAATTTTCTACTTGCTCTTTTGTAAGGCTCTTGTATTCTTTGAACATCAACAACATGATCTAATGATAAAATATGTTCTATGTCTATGCTACTTGTATCCCCTACTAATCCTAATATTGAGTACTCTTCCCCTATTGTTTCTTGAATTTGTACATTAAATTCACTTTTTAATCTTGCAATTAATTTTGCTAATCTTTCTGCCGGTATTGTTCCATCTACCTTCACTATCATAAAATCCACTTCTCCTCCTAAAAAAATTTTTGTATTTAATAAAAAAAACTCTCTAATATAGCCAACTTATGGCAGAGAGTGCTTTAAATAATACAAAATAAAACCATTAATAATTTCAAAATAAATGCATATTAAAATAATAAACATACTCTACTCTTCACCTACAAATATTTACACCTACAATTAATTGTCTAAATATCTAAATGATCCCTACTTTTTGAAATTATAATTTTATTTCTTATTTAATTACTAACTCCTACTACCCTACTATCCTACAATTTGTTACTATCTATATTAGATTTCTAAATAAATAGTATCAAATTTATTCTCTTTTGTCAATATATTCAATAGTATATTATGTTTAAGATACGTATTTAGTTTATATATG
>JAGOYM010000092.1 GCA_018059165.1 Leptotrichiaceae bacterium
TTTTCCAGCAGATTTTTAAATTTATAATGATTGTTATCTAAATTAAGTTTAAAAAATATTTGAATAATTACTTAATTTTGTTATTGACAAATCCACGCATAAGTAATATAATCAAAAATGAAATGATTACAAAATTAAACAGGAGGTGTGATGATGAAAGTTTATATAGAGAATATAGGAGATTATTTAAAAAGTCATGACATAAAACCTTCATACCAACGTATTAAAGTATTTGAATATTTAATGCAACATAAAAATCATCCAACAGTAGACATGATATATAAATCTTTAGTCGATGAGATACCAACTTTGTCAAAAACAACAGTATATAATACATTAAATCTATTTATTGAGAAGCAAATTGCAGTTGTTATAGTTATTGAAGAAAATGAGACAAGGTACGATGTAGACATCAATTTTCATGGACATTTTAAGTGTGAAACTTGCGGATGTGTTATAGATGTAGATATTGATCCAGAAAATATTAATTTTGAATCTTTAAATGAATTTCAAATTAATGAGCATCATTTATACTTCAAAGGTATCTGTAAAAACTGCTTAGAAAAGAAAAAAATATAAGAGGAAAAAGTAAATAACCTTGAATATTTATAAAGACAATCTTAATAAGGAGTGATTTTTAATGGCAAATTTATTATTAAAAAAAGACGATATTTTATTGGAAGTAGTAGCAGGAACAACAACAGTAGATGGTTTTGAAGTTTTGGAAGAAAAAACAGCAGATTCATCAACTGAAAAACATGTACCATTTATAATAGAAACAGAAAATGGATACTTGGTAAAAGTAGGAGAAACAGTAGATCATCCTATGACAGAAGCACATTGGATTCAATTTATTGAGTTAACTGTGGGAAATAGAGTTTACAGAAAATATTTAAGTCCAACAGATAAACCAGAAGCAAGCTTTGAAGTAGAAAAAGGTGATGTAGTAGTTGCTAGAGAATACTGTAACTTACATGGTTTATGGAAAGGGACTAAATAATAAAATAGTAACTTTTAAGGAGGGTTCATGTTAAAGAAGAGGGTAGAAGAAATACTAAATGAACAGTTAAACAGAGAGTTTTACTCTGCGTACTTGTATCTTTCTATGTCAGCATATTTTGATAGCACTGATTTACCAGGATTTGCTCATCACATGAAGGTACAATATCAAGAGGAAATGGCACATGCTATAAGAATATTCAATTATTTGAGTAATGTAGGTGGAAGAGTGGAGCTAAAAGCAATAGCTCAACCTAAAAATGTGTGGAATGGTATTATTGAAGTATTTGAAGAAACTCATAAACATGAATGTTTTATAACTGATAGCATTAACAATGTACTTGCAGTTGCTCATGAAGAGCATGATTATGCTACAATAAATATGTTACAATGGTTTATTGGAGAGCAGGTAGAAGAAGAAGCAACTGTTTTAAAGATTCTTAATCAATTAAGAATGATAGAAGGTAAAGGACCAGGACTTTTCATGCTTGATAGAGAAATGGGACAAAGAGTTTCTAATGTAAATCTAGAAAATCCAGAATTAACAACAAAATAGGAGGATAAAATTATGGAAAAATGGGTATGTGTAGTATGTGGATATGTGTATGATCCAGAAATAGGAGATCCAGATAGTGGAGTAGCACCAGGAACTTCTTGGGAAGATGTGCCTGAAGATTGGGTATGTCCATTATGTGCAGTTGGTAAAGACCAATTTGAATTAGTATAAAAAATTTAACTAGCTTTCGGGCTAGTTTTTTATTGTCCAAAATTCTATTCAATACATAGATTAATCTTGAAGAAAAATTATTTCTATGTTAAAATCAGTTTTGGAAGAAAGAAGGGATAAAATGTTTAGATTTAAAGTAGAGATGTTTTTCATAAAAACTTTTAAATGGATACTTATGAAAACACCAGAAAGTTTTAGGTATAAATTTGCAGAGGGTTTGGCACTTTTAGCATATTTTATAATCAAAAAAAGAAGAGAAGTTACTCTTGATAATATAAGAAAGGCTTTTCCTGAGAAAGAAGAAAAAGAAGTTATAAGAATAGCAAAAGAAAGCTATAAGGTAATGATTAAGACGTTTATGATGTCATTATGGGTACCAGACACTTGTGGAGATGATACCAAAGTTAAATATCATAATTATGAATTGTTTGAACAAGCTAAAGCACAAAATAAAGGAGTTATTCTTGCTTCACTTCATATGGGAAGCTTTGAGACAATGCAAAAGATAGCTTTAAATAACGAGTTATATGATGTTGTTAAAAAACAGAAAAATCTACTTCTTGATAAATATATGAATGATAATAGAAAAAGAACGGGAGTAAAAATTATTTATAAAGGTTCTTCAGCAACGAAAGAGCTAGTAAAAGCTCTGAAAAACAATAAAATACTTTGCTTATTCAGTGATCATTATGATGATGGAGCAGAAGTAATGTTTTTTGGAAGAAAAACAAAGGCTTCTACAGGGGTAGCAACATTATCTTTAAAATATGGTTCACCAGTTGTATTGGTACATAATATTTTGGATGAAAACAATGTTAATACTATTTATTTTGATAAGATATTAGATATTCAAAAAACAAATGATTTGAAAAAAGATGTGGAAGTAAATACTCAAATAATGATAAATGAATTTGAAGAATTAATAACAAAATATCCAGAACAGTGGATGTGGTTCCATAGAAGATGGAAAAATTAAAATTTATATAAAAAAATAATTATATTTTTGAAAGAATTATAAAAATAGTATAAACTTAAAAAAAATATTGACAAAGTATAGCAAAAAAAGTATAATCTCTTTTGTGCAACGATATATGCCTGGGTGGCGGAATAGGTAGACGCACAGGACTTAAAATCCTGTGATCTCTTTGATCGTGCGGGTTCGATTCCCGCCCCAGGCACCACTTTGTCAGCCTAGGTAGCTCAGTTGGCTAGAGCATTCGGTTCATACCCGAACGGTCGAAGGTTCGAATCCTTTCCTAGGCACCAACATAACTAACATCCTTATAGATCTTATATCCCCCCTTTTAAGACTATATGATAA
>JAGOYM010000093.1 GCA_018059165.1 Leptotrichiaceae bacterium
AAAATCTTTTGTTTCACAAAACGACCCTTTTTCTGTACTAAAGAAAACGGTTCTTTTTTTGCTTAATCAAAGAACTTATGTCGCTACGGTGTTTAGTTAACCAATCTTCCAAAATAAACGAAACTAAAGATGAAATAGGTATTTTGGCTTTAGCTTTGAGCAACCCAAACACCTCTTTTACATCTGTATCAACATATAGAACTTCCTTGCAATTATAATTTTTTCCTTTAATGTACTCTAATAAGTCCGTCAAATCCATTTCACTAGAGCCATTAAAATTAAAAACTTCCGAAGAAGTTGTTTCCATTTCTACATGAAGTGGTTCTTTCTCCTCTTCAACTTCATATTTAGCTTCTTGAATAGGAGCTTCATTTATACTACTCCCATGCAATTCTTCACCTCTTATCATTTTAGCTATTTCCAGAACACTAGAAATACCTTCATTTTGCTTTTTCCTTAATTTATCAGCCATGTGCAAATATATACAATAAATGAATAACTTTATAACAAATATCTATTAAAAGAATATTTTATTTTATTGCTCCTTCTTGAATGATATAATCATAAGCATTCTTCACCTTATCAATACACTCATTACTAATTGCTAATGTATTTATACGTTCCATAGCAACAGAAGCTGGTATTTCATCTGTAACAAAACCAACTTGCTTAAGAATATCAACTACCTGTTCTTTTGTTTCATATCTTACCGCAGTTCTCATATTGTTAGGTAAAAAGAATATTTTGGCTTTTACATTTAAATACTGTAACACTTGGATAAAAAAACCTGTACTATCCATTGTAAATTTATCGTATTTAAATGGGCATATTATTATATCCGCAGCTTTAAGAATAGTTCCCAGAGCATCATCATCAATCTTACCAGGCAAATCTATTAATAGATTTCCTTGCTCAACCTTAGTAAAATCACTAATAATTTTAGCAACATTAGATATATCGGTTTGTATAACCTCATATTTAGGTTCATTATCATAGGTCGCAATATCTTCTTTTCTTCTATCCGATAATGAACGCTGAAAATCTAAATCCAATACTAGAACTTCTTTTCCTTTTTCTACTAGATAGTTGGCAAATTGTATGCAATTAGTCGTTTTACCACAACCGCCTTTCTGATTCCCAAATAATATTATCATATCTTACTTATATTTATTAATTTTGTTGCTGTCCTCTTTTCTTTTTCCTATTAGGAGATTTATCTTGCTGTACATTTATATGCTGGCTAAGAATATCACAAATAGCATCAATCAGATTAAATCCCCTTGCCAGTTCTGAATCTTGTTCAACATTTATTCTTTCCATCTTATCAAGAGTAACTAGAGTAATCCTATCTTTACTATAGCCATCTTTTATAATATTGATTCCTAAATCATCAGTACTTACGATTACTTTATTCTTTTTATCTATTAGATAAACTAAATTATCATCTTCAACAAAAAGAATTCCTTTTTCTCTTAATGTAGAATGTAAATCTGAACTATGAGCCAAATAACTATTTATCATATCAGAATAGACAGTATTTTTTTTATCCATATGCTCTTGAATCAAAATATCATCTTTTTTCACATGATAAATTCTACTTAACAACTCGGCTTCTTTAAGTGTAGCAACATTAAATTTATTTGCTTCATACACTCTGCTATTATATCTAAGTTCTTTCAACAGTTTTTTATCAAGAACCAATAAAGCCTTATCATCACCATTTATAAATATTGTGCCATTCATTGAAAACCTATAACCGTAATCTAACATTAATTTCTTGAAACTATCCATTGTATATTTTGTTCCATCTTTCAAAAGAAGATTAATTATACTATTACAGTGTTCAACTTTTGCTTGTTTATTAGGCTCTACTAAAAGTTCCTTCAAATCCATAACTTCCCCACCTTTCAAAACTCTCTTATTTCTATAATCAATTAATGTATATCCATAAGGTTTAGTATGTCCTTTTCCTGTATGAAAGACTAAATTTATACCAAACTTATCTTTCATCAAAGTTTGAAGTTCTGTATAGGAAAGTCCTTGCTTATATTTAAATAAAAGAGCTGTTATCTGTTTTCTTCTTTCTTCATCAGGTGTATATTGTTTAGCTTTATCTTTTATCTGCTCTAATTGAATTGAAGCGTGCTTTTCACCACCCTTATACAAAATTAATAATCCATCCTTTTCTCTTAATTTCCATCCTGATTGTTCAAGTAACAACTTATATTGCTGCACTGTAGAAAAAGAAAACTCCATGTATTTTGAAATATCATCTTTAGCCTTCAAAGCTAAATCAACATTCATTATTTGATTTATGACTTTCTGTGAGCGCACAGCTTCCATATTATCTTTTACCTTCTGTCCGTTCTTCTGTACTCGTGTAGAAACAATATGTACATGATTATTTTCTGTATCAGAATGAAAATATATCATATAAGGATTATTTCCATAACCCATTTTATTTATATATTGCAAAGCTACATTTTTCAAATCCTCTGCCGAATATTCACGCCCCTTACATGAAATCACTGCATGAAATTGTTTTGCCTTGACCGCTGGATTAGTCCTACAGACAGATTCCATATAAGCTATATAATCCGACTTCTTCAAATTATCTGGATTCATAGCAAAATTTTCTGCAACAAGAAGTTCACTCTTGCCTTCCTCATTCTTTCGCTCATTATAATCAATACCAGCGAAAGAAGTTGCCGCTTTTAAAACTACTACTACCATATTTATAACTTCACACCGCAAATATACAAACAAATATTCAATAAAAGAATATTTCAATATAATTTATTCATATAATAAATATACAAATATTATATATTCATATATTATTTATATATATAATATTTTTCCCTAAAGTTTTTTGGTATCATAATAATGTTCTCTTATCGTCCATGCCGGGCAGAACCCGGAAAAGTACGGTATCAAATACCTTCCCGGTTTCTCTCCAGTGCAGGCAGAAAAGGTATCAATTAGATGCAATCCTT
>JAGOYM010000010.1 GCA_018059165.1 Leptotrichiaceae bacterium
GAATATACTGATGCAAATCCCATCTGTATTACATTTAACTTTATAGGCTCACTTTTTGTTGATAAAAATCCAGTAAATGCTATATGAAA
This sequence comes from Leptotrichiaceae bacterium, assembly GCA_018059165.1. Classification (GTDB taxonomy): domain Bacteria; phylum Fusobacteriota; class Fusobacteriia; order Fusobacteriales; family Leptotrichiaceae; genus JAGOYM01. Next base: position 90 of record JAGOYM010000010.1, read on the forward strand.
TGCAAAGAATAAAGCTGAAATAATTGTTAATATATCACCTTCATTCAACTGATTCAACTGCATTTTGCTATCAAAACTTAGTATTCCAACACCAAGTATACATAACCCTGCGGCTATAAACGAAAATATATTAGGTACATGTTTATGTATCGCCCAAAAAATGTACGGAACTATAATTACATTTATTGCTGTAAAAAATGCATTATTACTTGCTGTTGTTAGTGCTGCTCCTGATATTTGAAATGCAAATCCTAAAAATAAAAATGTTGCAATTATAAATCCATTTTTCAAATCTGGTTTCTCTATATTTTTTAGTCTACTTCTGAAAATTATAAAAAGTATTATAAATGCTACTAAAAAACGTATTGTTAGTAAGTAAAATGGTGTAATCCCTTCATTTAATCCTATCTTTACAAATACGAATCCTAATCCCCATAACATTCCCACTAGAAGTAGTCCAAAGTCTGCTTTTCCCCTTTGCATTCTCTCTCTCTCTCTTATCCCATTATTTTATGTACTTGTTTCTGATTTCTTATGGAATTTTTCGTAAATATCCAATTTTAAATATTCATTATCTACCATTCCTTTATATCTTTCTAAATAATCTAATACAAAATCTCTTATTTCTTTTATTTCTTTTACATTTTTAATAATATCTATTAACATTAGATCAGATACTCCACTTTGTTTAGTCCCAAATATTTCCCCTGAATTTCTTAATTTCAAATCTTCCTCTGATATTTTAAATCCATCTGTTGTTCGTTCCATGACTTCTAGCCTTCTTATTGATAAATCATTATCTGTAGCTGATTCAAGGAAACAATATGACCTTAAGCTTCCTCTTCCAACCCTTCCACGCAATTGGTGCAATGACGAAAGTCCGAATCTTTGTGCATCTCTTATTACCATTATTGTTGAATTTGGAACATTAACACCGACTTCTATAACTGTTGTTGATATTAGTATATCAGTTTTTCCCTCTTTGAACTCTTCCATTATATCTTGTTTTTCTTTTGACTTCAATCTTCCATGCATCAGTGCTATTTTTCTATTTTTGAATATCTTACTATACTCTTCAAATGTTTGTTGAGCTGATTTGACATTTAGCACTTCACTATCTTCGATTAGAGGTGCCACAACGTATACTTGACGGCCTTCTGATACTTTATCATCTATAAATCTATACATTTTCTCTCTGTCATCATCGTCTTTTATCCATTTTGTCTTTATTGGCGTTCTACCTGCAGGTAGCTCATCAATAACTGATATATCTAAATCCCCATATATTGTTAATGCTAATGATCTAGGAATTGGTGTCGCACTCATAACTATTAAATTTGCTAAATTTCCCTTTTCTCTGAGTAACTTTCTCTGTGTTACACCAAATCTATGCTGCTCATCTATTACTATTAGCCCTAGTTTTTTAAAAACAACATCATCTTCGATAAGTGCATGTGTTCCTATTACTATATCCACTAATCCTTCTTCTATTTCTCTTAATAATTTTTCTCTTTTCTTCCCTTTAATACTTCCTGTTAATAATTCAACTCTTATATCTAAATTATTAAAGTCATCTACAATTCCTAAATAATGCTGCATCGCAAGTATTTCAGTTGGTGCCATTATTACACCTTGATAACCATTTTCTACCATATACAGTAGCATTATTAATGATACAACTGTTTTCCCCGATCCTACATCACCTTGAATAAGTCTATTCACTATTTTTCCTTGTGTAAGCTCTTTGTGTATCTCTTTTATTACTTTTCTTTGAGCTCCGGTTAAAGTATAACCCAGTGATTCAATAAACTGTTTTACCAGATTTCTATTATCATCTAACATATAAATATTGTTATTTGCCCTATCTGTCTCAAATCTATTTTGTAATATTCCCATTTCTAGAAGTAATATTTCCTCAATCATGAAACGCTTTAATGCCTCGTTTCGTTTCTTCTCTGTCTCAGGAAAATGTATATTTACAATTGCTTCTTTTCGTGTCATTAACCGTTCTTTTTTTAACAATTCTTCTGGAATATTCTCTTGTAAAAGATATGCATAATCCAATATCGCACTGTAAACTATTTTACGTATTGCTTCTTGTTTTAGTGATGATGTTGATGAATATATTGGCAATACTTGGCTATTATCACTACCTATAAGCAAATCTATCTTCTTAACTTCAGGGCCTATAATTTGAAATTTCATTGATTTCTTCACTTTACCATATACAATCAATTCATCCCCAATTTTTATCATGTTTTTCATAAATTTGTTATTAAACCAGACTAGCTCTATTGTACCTGTGTCATCTTGTAGCATTGCTCGAAACATGTATCTTCCTGCTTTTATATATTGATTTGCAGTATTGATAATAACGCCTTTTAATACAACAAATTCATCTGGCAATACTTCGCGTATATTTTTACTATTACTTCTATCTTCATAAGTACGAGGAAAAAAATATAGCAAATCATAAAGTGTTTCTACCCCTAATTTTTTAAATTTTTCTATTCCTGCTTTTCCTAATCCCTTTATTTTAAACTCCTCTAAATTCTTATAAAGTAAATTATAAGTTGCCATATTTTCACCTCACTTTTTAGAAAAAGGGCTGCACTTGTCTTTTTAATGGACGACTTGCAGCCTTTTTGTTATATTAATAAATATTACTTATGATCTCTTCATATAGAGAGTAAAGTTCATCTGTATATGCAGTATCTGTACTATCAGAAAGTTTATATACTGCGTAAAATATTTTACCCTTTTTATTAATGACCTTTATTATTTCATTTGTTTGTTCATTGTAGAATTTATTTCCTTCCATTGCGCTCATTGATTCAAGTGTTTCAGTTGGATTTTCTACAATCATTAAGTTAAGCATTACCTTTTTCTTTGTGTCAAATAAACTTACTGCTTTTCCACCCATTTGTTGATCATTTAAAACATTGAATTTTAAATATGAGTAAGTCTTTGTTTGTAAATCACTTGTTATTTTCAAGTCAGTCTTTGATCTTGACTTCAATAGTTTCAAATTTGCAAAATCTTTTGATGCAACCTCTTGTTTAGGTGCGTCCCCCGAATCATATATTACAATTTCTTTTGCCGTGGGATTTGGTGCGTATTCGTTATCCTCATTAATGTATGCATTTGCTATTACTCCTACAAAAACTGTACATAATAATATTAATTTTTTCATTCTCATCTCCTGTTTTATTTCCGCCATAACTCCATTTATAACCAATAAAAAACCAGAGGTTAATCCTCTGGCATTATTATATCATATTATTTTAAAATTTCAAATTATAAACTTATATTTTCTTCTGTTTCAGCATCGAAGATATGACATCTTGATGTATCAAAGCTAAATATTTGTCTTCCTCTTCTCGATGTTGTATCTGCAACTCCTTCAACATTTATTCTACATGTCATTTGTTTCCCATTTATTGTGAAGTATATAAACTCTTCATTCCCCATTTGCTCAACAACTAGGACTTCTCCAGGTTTTGCAGTAGAAGATTCATTATCAACAACTTCAACACTTTCAGGTCTTATTCCAAATGCAACTTTTTTTCCTACGTGACTTCTCACTTTATTTGCTTTTTCCCCTACTATTTCTAATTCCATTCCATCAATATCTGCATATATTTTTCCATCTTTTTCTACTAAAGTGGCATCTACTATATTCATTGTTGGTGACCCTATAAATCCTGCCACAAATTTATTTTTTGGTGCATGATATAGATTAAGTGGTGAATCTACTTGCATTATTTTACCTGCATTCAGCACTGTTATTCTATCTCCCATTGTCATAGCTTCCACTTGATCATGTGTTACATAAATCATTGTTGTTTTTAATTCGTGATGTAGCTGAGTTATTCTAACCCTCATTGAAACTCTCAATTTTGCATCTAGATTTGATAATGGTTCATCAAACAAGAATACCTCTGGCTCTCTTACTAACGCTCTTCCAAGGGCAACCCTTTGTCTTTGTCCACCTGACATTTCTTTTGGCTTTCTGTCAAGTAAATTTGTAATTTCTAATTTCTCTGCTGCTTCTTTTACTCTTTTGTCAATATCGCTCTTAGGCATTTTCTTTAATTTAAGTCCAAATGCCATGTTTTCATATACTGTCATATGAGGGTATAATGCGTAATTTTGGAAAACCATTGCTATTCCTCTATCTTTTGGTGGAACATCATTTACAAGTTTATCTCCTATGTAAATTTCTCCTCCTGTAATGTCTTCCAATCCAGCAATCATTCTTAATGTCGTCGATTTAGCACATCCCGATGGTCCTACAAATACCATAAACTCCCCATCTTCAATGTCTAAATTGATACCGTGTACAGCTTTAAATCCATTTGGATATTGTTTTTCTACTCCTTTGAGTAACACTCTTGCCATCAAATTACCTCCATTATTATTTTTGACTATCTGTCAAACTAATTGTACCTTGTTTTTTAAAAAAGTCAAATTTTCATCTCAATAAAAAAAACTAGACTAATTTTATAAAAAGGTTTAAAATAACGAAGTAAATAAAAATGAATTTATTATATTATATGAAAGAAGGAATACATAATGAAAATAACAGATTTTTTAACTAAGGATCGTATTGTTTTTGACCTAGAATCTAAATCAAAAAGTAACATATTGAGAGAAATGGCTGAGTTATTTGAAGATGGAACTATTATCGAAGGAAAAGAAGGACTTTTCTATAATGATTTGAAAGAGAGAGAAGATACAACATCTACTGGAATGCAAGATGGGCTTGCTGTTCCGCATGCAAAATCAGCCGCTATTTCTAAACTTGCAATAGCTTTAGCAATTACAAAAAATGGCGTAGACTTTAATTCAATGGATGGTGAACCATCTAGAGTTTTTTTTATGATTGCAGCACCTGAAGATACTAAAAGGGAACATTTAAATCTTTTATCACTTATTTCTAAATTTTCTTATGAAGATGAACTTATGGAAGAATTAGTAACTACAAATGATAAAGACAGAGTTATTGAAATGTTATCTACAATAGAATAAAATATTATAATAAAAGGGATGCTTTCATTAGTAAAATGATTACATCCCTTTTTTGTTACTCATTAACTATATTTCCTTCATTACTACTTCCATACAATTCGTGGTATCTCTTAATCAACATTGACGATCCTGAACCACCAGAAAATACAGTTCTCATAGTATCCTCTACACCTACATCAATTAAAAACACATCTTTTCTCAGTACGTGGTAAATAAATCCTGATGTAGGATTTGGAGCTGTTGCACAGAATATTGTCACATACTCTTCATCTTCATCATCTGTTATAACTCCTGTCAACAAAACATCATTATTAAATAATTTGAACAAAACAACTTGTGAAAATGGCTTTGTTTTTTTATCTGTTGATATTAATTGATTTATAGCACCTTTTACCATGCTATATCCTGGTATTTTAGTTAATATTTTTTCTTCAACATTTATATGAATCCAATTTCCTAATTTTGTCCTAACTGCAAGTCCTACAAGAAAACAGATAACTACTATTACTATTGCTGAAATTATTTCTGGTAAATACTTTACATTTATAAATTTATTTACTATCATCGTTACAGGTGTTATATTTGAAACAACAAATTTTACAAGCATATTAAATGCCCAAAGTATTATTACTACTGGTAGTATTACTAATAGTCCCCCCATTAAGGTTGTTGTAAAAAACTTTTTCACTCTTTTTTTCTTTTCATTCTTTTCCATTTTATACCACCTTTGTATTACTTCTTATTTTACTAACTTTCTATAAATTACTAGTAATGGATTCCAAACACTTGAGTTTGTTGGTGAATATGCAAAATCTATCTCTATAAATTTTTCAACTGGAATATCACATGTTATTACTATCGCAATCTGATCTATAAACTGTGCTACAGCTTCACTTCCAACACACGCAGCACCTAATATTTTCTTTGTTTTCTTATCATATACTACTTCCATTTTATTAGGTCTTTTTCCATCAAATGCCGAATTTCTATATAATGCCTTCATCTCTATTATATCTGCATCATATCCTTTATTCATTGCTTCTTCCAGTGACAATCCAGTCTGTGCTAGTTTCACTTCATATATCGATGATGCGAAACTTCTGAGTAGCCCTTTCCAACTGATTTCTTGTCCTGATAAATGTTTTGCTAATAACATCCCATGTTTATTTGCAACATCCCCAAATGGTGCATATAGATCGTCTGAAGTATTATAAAATTTACTTAATACGCAATCCCCGATAGCATACACATCTTTAATATTAGTTTCGAATTTGTCATTTATAACTATTTTACCCTTTTTTGTTTCTATGTTTGTATTACTTACTATGTCTGTATTTGCTGTGATTCCAATACTTAACAACGCTATATCAAAAGGTATTTTATCTCCATTTTCCATAATCGCTTTAGTGCCGTTATCCAAAATTTCTTTAAGCCCAGAATTTAATTTTAAATCTATATTGTGTGACTTAATTTCATCATAAATATCTTTTTTTAAATTTTCTGATATACTAGGAAATATTGTACTCGCCTTCTCTACTATTGTTACATTCATTCCTCTTTTTTCAAATGCTTCAGCCATTTCAATACCTATAAATCCTGCACCTACGATAAGTGCATTCTTAGGTTTTTTTGAATCTATGTATTTTTCTATTTCAAATGCATGTTTTGCATGAGACAGTGTAAATATATTTTCTAATTTGCTGTCATACCCTTCAATTGTTGGAATAAATGATTTCGCACCTAAACATAAAATTAATTTATCATAGAATACTTTCCCGGAAATTTTATTTCCTTCTACGTTTATATATTTTTCATTAACATTTATTTCTTTTACATTATGATTTATATTTACATCTATTCCTTTTGCAATGAATTCATCAGCTGTTCCAAGAACAACACTTTCTCTAGGTAATTCCTTAGCTATATAATATGGCGTTGGACATCCTGCCCATGCAACAAATTCTGTTTTTTCAAATACTGATACATCATGACTTGGATTTGCTTTTTTATATTGTGTTGAGAACATCATTCCTGCTGCTCCGCCGCCAATAACAACTACCTTCATATTCAAACCTTCTCTCTAGTCCGCTAATCTACTAATGTCTATTTACCTAATAAATGTCTAAGTCGTGTTGCTACCATTTTTATTCCTATTTTATTTTCTCCACCTCTTGGAATTATTATATCTGCATATCTCTTTGATGGTTCAACAAATTCTAGATGCATCGGTTTTACTGTTTTTATATACTGCTCTTTAATACTATCAAAGCTTCTTCCTCTTTCTTTTAAATCTCTTTCTATTCTTCTTAATAGTCTTTCATCATCATCTGTATCAACAAAGACTTTCACATCAAAAAGTTCTCTAAGTTTTGGTATTGCTAGAATTAGGATCCCTTCTATAATTATTATTTTTGCAGGGTCAACTTTTTCAGTTTCATCTTTTCTATTATGAGACGTAAAATCATACATTGGCTTTGCTATAGATTTTCCAGCAACTAAATCTTTAATATGCTCAACTAACAAATCAAAATCAATTGAATCGGGATGATCGTAGTTTAACATAACTCTCTCACTAAATGATAAATGGTCATTTCTTTTATAATAAGAATCTTGTTCTAATAAAATTGTATTTCCTTTTTCTGTTCCTAAATAATTTACAACATAATGGGCAACCGTTGTCTTTCCAGATCCAGTTCCACCAGCAATTCCTACTATTATTGAATTCAACATGCTTATTTTCGCCTCCATTTTATATTCATTATTATTAATAGTATACAAGAATTTTACTTTTTTCTCAAGTGTTCTATTTCTTGACTTAGCATTATATATTTGTTACTATTTCTTATATTAAATGTAATGTACCGAAAGGATGTCTAATGATAAAGTTATTAATATTCATTTTTATAGCAAGTGTAACACCAGGTCCAAATAATATTCTCATACTTAGTGATGGATTACGGTTTGGGTATAGAAAAACAATAGGATTTAATCTAGGTGTTTGCTTTGCTGCTTTTGTAGGTCTATTTGTAATAGCATACACTGGAAAAGATTTAACAAAATTTCCTGTTTTCAATTTTACAATTGCTATCTTTGGAAGTATTTACTTACTTTATTTAGCATATAAATTATTCATTGCAGGAACTGGTCTTGAAATCAATTCTATACATGATAAAGAACGTAGTTTCATGCAAGCAGTGATCTTACAATTTGTCAATCCTAAACTATGGATTTTCTTAACAACAACGGCATTTTTATTATTTCCAGAAGGAAATAGAACAGCTGCATTTATAGCATTTATATCATTTCTAAGTATCCCTATAAATTTCTTTTCACTATCTTTATGGGCTTTATTAGGTGATAAACTTAAGCATTGGTTTGATAATATTATTTTCGCAAGATTCTTTTATTGGACTAACTCACTTATATTAGTATACCTTGTTTATGACATTATTAAACATTTTATTCTTCCATATTTTGGTTAGTGTTCAATTTAGTGCTCAATAAAACAGATAAAGGTTATTACTCTAGTTTCGAAATCTAGAATAATAACCTTTTTTGTTATTTTTATATTTAATTACATAACTTTCAAAATATAGACTTCATATGGACTAAGACTAGCTTCCATACTTGTTCTATTATAATTTGATAATAATATTTCATAATTTCCATTGCTTAATGAATCTATTTCAGATACAACATTTATATCTGTATTTCTATCACTAAAATTAAGTAATACTAGTATATTTTCACTATTATACGTTCTATAAAACCCAAACACTTGATTATCTTCATCAAAAACTTCTGAAAAATCTCCATAATTCAATGCTTCATTCGATCTTCTTAATCTTGTTAATTTCTTATAATAATTCAATATCGAATTCTCATCATTTTGTGACTCTTCAACATTTATCTCTGTATAATTTTCATTTATTTTTATCCATGCGCTTCCATTAGTAAAACCTGCATTATCTGATTTGTCCCATTGCATCGGTGTTCTTGAATTGTCACGACCTATTCTTCTAATCTGAGTCATTAATACTTCATCTGAGACACCTTTATTTATTTGTTCATTATAATAATTAATACTTTCAATATCCTTTATTTCGGACATGTTATTAAAGTTTACATTCGTCATTCCTATCTCTTCACCTTGGTAAACATATGGTGTACCTGGTAAACACATAGTAAATGTTGCAAGCATCTTCGCTGACTCTTTTCTATATTTTTTGTCATTTCCAAATCTACTAACTGCTCTCGGTTGATCATGATTCATTAAATAGTTAGAATTCCATCCTCCATTTTCAAAGACATATTGCCATCTTCTAACATTCTCTTTTAAATCATGTAATGTCCACTCTTTTGGCCACCATTTCCCTTGCGGTTGACTGCCTATTCCCATGTGCTCAAACTGGAATAACATATTCAATTCTTTTCTATCTGCTCCCACCGTTCTAAGTGCTTCAACAGGATCTGCTCCTGGCGTCTCTCCAACCGTCATGCAATCATATTTTGACAATACTTCCTTGTTCATCTCATCCATAAATTCATGGAATCTAGGCCCATTAAAAAAATTCTCTGCGCCAATTAATCCATCATGTCCTTGCCCATCTGGCAACCCCTGAACTTTTGATATTAGATTTATTACATCCATTCTAAATCCATCTATTCCTTTGTCCAACCAAAATTTCATTATGTCATAAACTTCTTTTCTTACTACTTCATTTTCCCAATTTAGATCAGGTTGCTTTTTTGAAAATAGATGCAAATAATATTGATCTCTTTTATCGCAATATTCCCACGCTGAACCACTAAAAAATGAAACCCAATTATTTGGCGGCATCTTCTCACCGTTTATTCCAACCTTAGGGTCTCTCCAAATATAATATTCGCTATATTCGTTATCTTTTGATTCTTTGCTTCTCTCAAACCATTTATGTTCATCTGAAGAGTGGTTTACAACTAAATCCATTACTAATTTCAAGTCTCTTTTATGCATTTCATCTAAAAGTTTATCGAACTGCTCCATAGTTCCAAATTCAGGCATGATATTTCTGTAATCACTAATATCATATCCATTATCATCATTAGGAGAATTATATATAGGACCTAGCCATATAACATTTATTCCTAAATCTTTTATATAATCAAGATTTTCTATTATTCCTAACAAATCACCGATACCATCATTATTTGTATCTTTATAGCTTCTTGGGTATATTTGGTATACAATTGATTCTTTCCACCACTTTTTTTCCATAATAAGACCTCCTGAAAATGAGTAACTATTTCAAATTAATGTCTATCGGTATTTTGAGTGTATCTACTTTACCATCTCTATCATTAAAATATATCGTTCCTATTATTTTACCTTTATTTATTTTAACTTCCGGATTATCTTTTAATTGTAGATCTTTAAACTCTATCCCTACGCTTATCGTTTTTTCTTCAAGTGGTTTCAAGTTAAATCTATCCATAATTTTAAGTCCATTTTCTACACCTGATTTTTGTGGTGAAACATCTACTCCTACACCACCGCCAGTAGAACGAGATCCACCACCAAGTATTATTCCTATCCCTATTCTAGGGACTAACTTAATTGTTGTTGTTTTCTTTGTTGGTTGTATCTCTACAACTTTTCCATTTTCATCTACGTAAAATAAATCATACGCTGTGGAATATCTTATTTTTTTATCAGAAATATTCTTAATTGTAAATAATTCAAATGTTGCTACTCCTGATGTCACTTCTTTTTTTAATACCTCTGGTGTGCTTGTAGATTCAACTGTATTTGTTGCAAATGTGAAAGTACCAATTACAAACATAAAAGTTAATAATAATCTTTTCATTTTTAACACCTCTTATTATATTATATTTTATTCCATTTATCTAATATGTCATCCATTATTTTTTCTTCAGACATTTCTGATAAATTGTAAACAATGTAATCTTCTTCTTTTCTAAACCATGTCAATTGTCTTTTTGCATATCTTCTAGACTCTTGTTTTATTTCTTCAATTGCCTCTTCTAATGAGATTATACCATCAAAGTGATCGAATAATTCTTTGTATCCAATAGCACTAATTTTATATAAGTGTTCTCTGTAATTAGTGTATATTTCTTTTGCTTCTTCAACAAGTCCATCTTCTATCATCTTATCTACTCTTTGATCAATTCTGTAATATATTTCATCTCTATCTCTTGTCAAAAATACTTTTAAAAATTTATAATTATTTCCTTTTATATTCTTTGTTCTCAATTCACTATATTTTTGACCAGTCAACTTACATACCTCTATTGCTCTAATTAATCTCAGTCTATTATTTAAATCAATTTGGCCATGTGCTTCTTCATCCAATTCTTTTAGCATATCAGCTAATGATTCTGTATCTATTTCATCTAATTTCTGTCTAATTTTATCATTTTTTGATGGTAAGTTTGAAAATCCATCAGTTATTGCTCTTAAATATAGCCCTGTTCCTCCAACTATTATTACATCTTCTTCCTTTTGTTCTTTTTCTTTAAGAATTTTATTTACATCTTCTTCAAAATCTCCAACTGAATAGTCATCTTTTGGTGTTTTTATATCAATCATGTGATGTTTTATTCCTTGCATCTCATCTTTTGATATTTTTGCTGTTCCTATATTCATTTCTTTATACACTTGCATCGAATCCGCTGAAATTATATCGCATCCTAGTTTTTTTGCTAACTCTATCGATAAGTTAGTCTTCCCTACTCCTGTTGGTCCACTTATTACAAGACCTTTTAATTTCTTTTCTGACATTTAATTTGTCCTCTTTTCATTTGATTTCTTAAATTATTTTAGTGCTGTTCCTCATATAAAATATCGTTGGCTATTTTTCTTAATTCTGATATTTGGTGATCCTCACCAAATACCAATAAATTATCCCCTAGATTTATAATGTGATCCGCTGTTGGATTCACTTGTAAATCACTTCTAACAAACTTGTCTTCGCTAATCATTCTTGACGAATAACCAATTACAACTAAATTTGTTTTTTGAGGTATATTTGCTTCTCTGTATGTTTTAGAAACTAGCTCACTATCTTTTCTAATTTCCACTAGCCCAAATTTATATTTTTTCAATTCTTCTGTTCCGCCTACAAATTCAGCAAAACTGAAAAAATCAGTACTTGTTGTTGCTATCGATAACATTCGATCAGTAGCTATTTCTATGGGAGAAATAATGAAATCTGCTCCTGCTTTTTTAAACTTTTCTTTAGAATTTGCTCCGTCTGCTCTTGTTATTACTTTTATATTTTTATTTAAATCTTTTGCACTAAGAGTAACAAATAGATTCTCTGCATCCGTTGATAGCACTGAAACTAGCATTTTTGCTTTTGTAATTTCGGCTTGTATTAATATTTCATCTGTTGTTGCATCACCATCTATAAATATTAGATTCTTATCTATATTTGTTTTTAATCTTTCTACTTTTTCTGTATCGTTTTCAACAACTACAACTTTATATCCTTTTTCTAATAAATCAACCGCTAATTTTTGTCCTGTTTTCCCATATCCACATATTATATAATGATTTCTTAGCTCTGATAAGTTTTTATTCATTTTTCTCACCCTTAATTGTTTAGTCAATTCCCCTTCTAAAAAGAAGGCTGTTATTTTTCCTATTGAGTATACCCCAACTGTAAATCCAGATAATATTATTATAATGGTATATATTCGTCCTACATCTGACAGTGGCTTAACCTCACCATACCCTATAGTTGCAAACGTAATGACTAACATATACAGTGATTCTAGTGGTGTGTAATCCTCTATAACTATGTATCCTAAGAAAGATATGAATAATAAGAGTGAAATTGCAATTATTGGTATACGAATTTGCTTTAATATTAAGGATTCTGATTTTCTTCTCATATTATCACCTCTTATATTATGTATTCAAATTCATAATTTGCAACAAGTATTGTGTCACCTTCTTGAACTCCTATTCTATCTAATTCTTTTTCCATTCCTAAACTTCTCATGATTTGTAGGAATGTTATTATTCCATCATCCCCTGTGAATACATATTTCTTAAGAACATCATCAACTATTCGCCCTTTTATTTCATAGACAGTATCTTCTAGTTTTATTATATCCCAGTCGATTTTTCTTTTGTACACTTCAGGTAATACTTCTTCTAAAAGATGTTCTTCTTCTAGTTCTTCTCTTGGTGTTTTTTGAACTAATTCCCATGCTTTAAGTAGAACTGGCTTTAATCCTTCGTTTGCAATTACTGAAATTGGATAGACATCTTCTATCCCTTTTGATTTTATAAATTTTTCAAATTCAGAATATTTCTCATCATCATAAAGCATATCAATCTTATTGGCTACAACTATTTGTTTTTTGTGTGAAAGTCTTTCACTATATTTCTTTAATTCTTCATTTATCTTCACAAAGTCTTCCTTAGGGTCTCTTCCATCAATTCCAGAAATATCTACAACATGTATGATTATTTTACATCTTTCAATATGTTTAAGGAATCTGTCTCCTAATCCAACACCTTCATGAGCACCTTCAATAAGTCCTGGTACATCTGCTATTACATAGCTTTCTCCTTCATTCAATCTAACTACACCTAACTTAGGTCTTAATGTAGTAAAGTGATAACTTGCTACTTTTGAATTAGCTGCCGATACTTTATTTATAAAACTTGATTTTCCTACTGACGGATATCCAACTAACGCAACATCTGCTAATAATTTAAGCTCTAATTTGATTCTTAATTCTATTCCTTCTTTTCCACTTTCGGCTATTTTAGGAGCTTTTCTTGTAGGCGATTTAAAGTGAGTGTTCCCTCTTCCACCTGATCCACCTTTTAGTAGAATTGCTCTTTCATTTTCTTCATTCAAATCAAGTAATAACTTCCCAGTGTGAGAGTCTCTAACCATTGTTCCTACTGGAACTTTTATTATTAAATCATCTCCTGATTTACCCGTTGATCTTGCTTGACTTCCTTTTTCTCCATTTTGCGCTTCAAATCTTTTACTATTAGAATAATCAACTAATGTATTCATGTTAGGGTCAGCTATAAAGATTATATCTCCACCTTTTCCACCGTCTCCGCCATCTGGTCCACCAAATTGAATGAATTTTTCTCTCCTAAATGTTGCGGCACCATTCCCACCATCACCTGATTTTACTATTATTACACTTTCGTCTATAAACATATTTATATTTCTCCTATTTCTTGAATTTTATTATTCTACCTTTAGATTCTTAATTAATGCTTTATTGTGTAAAGATTTTTAAGAATAGTATATATACTATATTATAACATATATGCTATATATTTGTGACTTATTTTTTATATATTTTTTTGTTTTTCACTTATAAGTTTTCACTTTAAGAATTTTTCTTGAATTTTTTCTAAATTAGGAATATAATCTAGCGTAAATATAAAAATATTTGAATATTTAAGGAGAAACTTTATGGAAAACAATAAACACACTGGTCATATTAGTAAGATTACATTTGCTTCTTTATTAATGACGCTTGGAATAGTTTATGGAGATATTGGTACTTCCCCATTATATACTATGAAAGCTATCATTGGTGAAGGTAACATAATTACCAAAACAGCAATTTTCGGAGCTGTTTCACTAATTTTTTGGACATTAACACTACAGACTACAATAAAATACGTTATGATAACTCTTAAGGCAGATAATAATGGAGAAGGTGGTATTTTCTCACTATATGCTATTTTGAGAAAACGTGCCAAATGGCTTATGATTCCTGCTATGATAGGCGGTGCTGCATTACTTGCAGATGGAATCATTACTCCGCCAATATCAGTAACATCCGCTATTGAAGGTATCGATGGTATTATAAATTTATCACGCTCAGAAATAATAATAATCGTTATAGCTATAATAACATTCCTTTTCTTTCTACAAAGATTTGGAACTGAAGTCGTTGGTCGTTCATTTGGACCCGTTATGTTAATTTGGTTTACAATGTTAGCAGTTCTAGGAGGAATGCAAATACTACAACATCCACAAATATTAGTTTCTTTGAATCCTTATTATGGTTTTATTTTTCTTATTACTAATCCTTTAGGAATACTAATTTTAGGTGCTGTTTTCCTTTGTACAACTGGAGCAGAAGCACTTTATTCCGACTTAGGTCACTGTGGTAGAAGAAATATATATCTAACATGGATTTTTGTGAAATTTGCACTCGTAATTACCTATTTAGGGCAAGGTGCTTGGCTAATGAGTAAAGAAGGTATGAAGCTAGAGGAAAATCCATTCTTTTCTATAATGCCTAAGTCATTTCTTATTATAGGTATTATTATTGCGACATTAGCAACTATTATTGCCTCTCAAGCATTAATATCCGGATCATTTACACTGGTATCTGAAGCAATTAGACTTAATTTCTTACCTAGAATTTTTGTAAGATATCCTACTGACCAAAAAGGTCAGTTATATATTCCAGCTATAAATTTATTATTATGGATGGGTTGTTGTGCAATTGTTCTTTACTTCAAAGAATCTACTAAGATGGAAGCAGCATATGGATTATCAATTACAATTACGATGTTAATGACGACTGTTTTACTTTCACAATATTTAGTGAAAAAGCATATCAATAAGTATCTAATAATTGGTTTCACTATTATGTATGTATGTATAGAAAGTATCTTTTTAACTGCTAATTTATTTAAATTTTTACACGGTGGTTATATAACAATACTTATTGCATTAAGTATAATCTCTTTAATGTACATTTGGATAAAAGGATACAGTATAAAAACTAAATTTAGAAAAAATGTTAAAATAAAAGACTTCGTGACTCAAATAGATCAGCTAAGAGCTGATACTGATATACCAAAATATGCAACTAATTTAGTATATATGAGTAATGCTACTCCAGATGATGAAGTTGAAGATAAAATAATGTATTCTATTTTAAATAAACTTCCAAAAAGAGCAGCAATATATTGGTTTGTAAATGTTCAAGTTACTGATACTCCTTTTACAACTCAATTTAAAGTTAATAAAGTTTCTGATTTTATGTACAAAATCACTTTCTTTTTAGGATTTAGAGTAAACCAAAAAATAAATATATTTCTAAGAGAAGTTATAACTGACCTACTAAAATCAGGTGAACTTAGACCAAAAGGGAATATTTATTCAGCACTTGGGAAAAATACACTAGGAGATTTTGCATTTGTGCTTATTAGGGAAGAACTTTCAAACCAGGTTGAACTTAATATATGGGAAGAGCTAATTATGAGGAGTAAATTATTCATAAAAAGAATTGCAATTACACCTCAAAAATGGTTTGGACTTGATACAAGTACAGTAACTGTAGAAACAGTTCCAATGATAAGAGGGACAAGAAGAGTTTATAAACTCCAAAGAGTGAAGTAGAAATCAAAAAAGACAGTTAATTATTTAATCAACTGTCTTTTTTTGTCTTTTGTCATTTTTTTTATTTCATTTTCTCTTTTTAAAGCTTCTGACTTAGTCTCTAACTCTTCCAAATAAACTAGCTTTAACGGTCTTCTTCCTTTTGTATATTTCGCACCTTTTCCATCATTATGAGCCTTAAATCGTTTATCAATGTCATTAGTCCAACCTGTATATAATGTCCCATCATTACATTCTAAAATGTATACACAATCTTTTTTTTCCATACCTATACCTAAAAATATACCTTAAATGCACTTCTTGCTATGTCTAGTTTATCTGGATCTGGCACATAATAATAAATACCATTTATCATCTTCCCACCATTCCACTCATCGCTAACTAGTTCATATGTATCAAAGTTTGATCCTGTTACTATAATTGGTACTATCATTGATATTGCTCTTAATGGATTTATATTCATACTCATATTGTCTTTTCCATATATCATAATCTCAGGTAACTTAGAAACACCTTCAGGAGTTAGCATTTTACGTTCAATGGCAGCTAAAACAGCTCTTTGTCTTTCATCTCTTTTAAATGCTGAATCAGAATGTCTATTTCTAACATAAGCTAGTGCTTTGTCTCCTTGAATATTATAACTTTCACCTTTTTTAAAACTTTGTCCATCTTGAGTAAATGTATTATTTGCTACAACCTCTACCCCACCTAGTATGTTAGTAATATTTATAACATCCATAAATCCGTACACAAAGCTATAATTTATTTTTGTTTGTAACAGTTGTTCTATTGCTTTAACACTACATTTTCTACCAGCATTTATTTTAGCTTTTTCACTACCTTCTTTATTAAGTGCACCAAAATGATATGCATGATTTATTTTATCTAGTTTTCCATCTTCACACGGTATTTCTGTGTATGTATCCCTAGGTATTGATAACATTCGTATCTTACCAAGTAACGGTGTAACTTTCAAGACAACAATACTATCTGTTCTTGCCTCTGATTTTTTATCCCAATTATCTGTTCCTAACAGTACTATTGTAAATGGTTTACATAACCAAAGTAGAATCAATACAAGTACTATTTTTAATATTTTTGATTTTTTCATTTTTATCATCTCATCCTTTTAAAATTATAGTATATTCTAGCACGTATTTTTATTTTTTAAAAGTGTAAAACTCTTTATTTTCTTCCTTTAACAATTTTTATCATTTCTTCTTGTGAATTTATGATATCTTTTGTTTTAGGTGCTTTTACATATTTTCCTTGAGAATTTTGAATTTTTCGCTTTACATTATCCTTCAAATATAAAAACAGAATCTCTATTATTTCTTTTTTCAAAGAGTCTTTTTCTATAGGTACCATTAACTCGACTCTTCTATCAAGATTTCTTTCCATCATATCTGCACTTGAAATAAATACTTTTTCATTTTTTTCATTTTCAAAATAATATATTCTACTGTGCTCTAAATACCTTCCAACAATACTGTGAACTTTGATATTTTCACTAATTTTTTTAACACCACTTTTTAGTGCACATGCACCTCTAATTATCAAATCAATCTTCACACCTTTTTCGGATGCTTCATAGAGTTTTTCAATAATTTCCTTATCCACTAACGAGTTTGATTTTATGATGATTCTTGCTTTTTTATTCTCTTGTGCTATTTTTATTTCATTATCTATTTGTTTTACTAATTTTTTTCGCAAATCTCTTGGTGCCACGATCAACTTATTCCAATGTCTTGGTTCTGAAAACCCAGTCAACATGTTAAAAAGTGCTGATGCATCTTCACAAATATCTTCATTTGTTGTCATAAATCCTAGATCTGTGTACACATTTGATGTAATATGATTATAATTTCCTGTACTTAAATGTACATATCTCACTATCCCTATTTCTTCTTTTCTTACTATTAATAGGCATTTAGCATGTGTTTTTAGCCCTTTCAATCCATAAATAACATGACATCCAGCAAGTTCTAATTCTCTTGCCCATCTTATGTTCTGTTCTTCATCAAATCTTGCTTTTATTTCGATAACAACAGTTACTTGCTTTCCTTTTTTAGCAGCTTCCATTAAATAATAAACTATTGGCGAGTCGTCTCCTACACGATATAAAGTTTGTTTAATCGCAAGTACTTTAGGGTCTTCCGATGCTTCACGAACTAATCTTATCACTGGATCAAAGCTTTCAAATGGATGGTGTAAAATAACATCTTTTTTAGCTATATAATTAAATATACTTTCTTCCTCATCTATTTTCTTATTCAAACTTGATTTTTCTGTGCTTTTAAATAGTAATTCATCTCTATTCTGAACTGTTGAAAATTTAAAAAGAAATCTCAAATCAATTGGTCCATCTATTGAATAAAGGCTTTCTTTACTTAATTCAAATGAAGTTATTAAAAATTCCAACAACTCTTTATCAATATTTTCTTTCACTTCTAGCCGAACTGGAGCTCCCCATTTCCTTAAATCCAAAGATTTTTGGATTTCGAATAATAAATCATCCGCCTCTTCTTCATCAACAAAAACATCTGAATTTCTTGTAAGTCTAAATTCACCAACTTTATTAACACTGTATCCTTCATAGAAAACTTCTATATTTTTTTTTATAATTTCTTCTAACAAAATAAATCTATTTTCACCATTTTTTAGCGAAACTTCTAAAAATCTATCTACAACTGTTGGAATTTGTAATACTGAATAAAAAAGTTCTTTCTCCTTAGATAACTGTATTATTAAATTAAATGACTTATTAGATAGGTGTGGAAATCTTCGACTTGAATCTATTGCCATTGGTGTTACAATCGGAAATATTATTTCTTGAAAATATCTTTCCACTATTTCTTCTTCACGCTTCGTTAATTCTGAATAATCTATTATCTCTATTTTCTCTTTTTTTAATTCTTTTAGTAATTTATTATTGTATATTGTATACTGATTCTTTACTAATTCTATTGTCGCTTTTTCTACTTTTTGAAGTTGCTCTTTTGGTGTTAGTCCAGAAATATCTTGTTGATTATATTCGCTCTGAATTTGTGCTTTAAGTCCTGCAACTCTTATCATGAAGAATTCATCTAAATTTGATGATGTTATTGATAAAAATTTCAATCTCTCTAGTAATGGATTTGATTTATCTTCTGCTTGTTCAAGAACTCTTCCGTTAAATTCTAGCCAACTTAACTCTCTATTTAGAAAATTATCTTTTGAGTATTCCAACTTTATCCCTCCTATCAAATGTAATGAATATTAATTATTTATCTCTTTCATAGACAATTTTATTCCAAATGTATTTTCAAAATTTTCCTTTTGTAATTCAATTTCGAGCTTCTCGTTATATATTTTCTCATCAGTTATAACTTTAAGAGTCAACTGATTATTTTCTAATTCGACAATTACATCTTTTACTCTATTTTTCTTATTTATAATTAGTCCATTTGCTATTTTTATAATCAAAATCAATTTTGAAACTATTAATTTATTCTCTTTCGTCAAATTACTTCTGCTATAGAGTCTTTTTAAATTTTTATCATAATACTTAAGTATTTCACTTATTATCTTCACGTCTTCTTTACATAAGCCTAGTAATTCTACTGTTTCAAATATTTTATATGAATAATCATAATAATCATAGCTTTTTATATACTTTCCTGTCTCTTTAAATATATTAGCTATTTTTAAATATAGTAATTCTTGCTTCGTAAGTCCGTGCGATTCTTTAAGTTCATTAAATATTTGCTCTATAATATTTTCCGTTTTTCTTATTTTTTTATCATTGTAATTAAATCTTTTGGCTCTCTCTTTTGATATAATAATCGTATCTTCTTGAAATTCCATATTTATTTTTTTTGCCTCTAATGGATAAAAATAGTCATATGCTATTGAATCAGAGAGACTAAAGTCAACATATACAATATCATCTTTTTTAAATATATCAGAAAATTTCTTTAATACCATTATTTTCGGAAATATTACCTCTCCTTTTTCTTCTCTAACATTGTACTCATCTGAAAATTCTTCAATTGATAAATCTTTTACTTTGTTATAATACTTCCACAAATCTTTCCTATCTATCTTTTCTACAAGCTCTATTTTTTCTTTTTCTTTTATCTTTTCTATTATTAAATCATAAAATCTCCCAGTTATAATGATATTTTCAATATCAATTCCTTCTGGGAAATCTTCGATTATATTCTCAAATAAATTTGCTGTATAATCATCAAAAAATTCATTTTTATATTTTGATTTTATACTTGTTATTTCTGCCATTTCAATTAATTTTAATGAGCCCAATGATATGTTAGAACTATATATAAAATGTCCTTTTCTAACTATTGCAACACCTATACTTCCTAATCCAACATAAAGAATCATATTTGTTTTAGAGCTATAATTCTTATCTTTTTCTAATAAGTGATCGATTTGCTTATAAACTAAGTAATTTTCTTCTAATCTGTCATAAATCTTCAAATTAAGATTCGTTTTTATTTTTATTTGATCTTCTAGGTACTCCCAATTTTCTGCTTCTCTTATTGCTGTTGTACCGTACAAGATTACTTTTCTTATTTTATAAGCTTTTATGATCTCTTTCATTTTATCAATTGCTTCAACAATTTCTTTTATTTTTTGAAATGTTATTTCTTTCGTAGAATATATATCTCGTCCAATTATTGTCTCATAATCTAGTTTCTCAATGATCTTAAAACCTTTAATTTCATTTTTCTCATATATCCTCATATAAATACCATAAGATGTTATATCAATTGTTGCTAGATATTGTTTTTTCATAAATATCTATTCTCCTAGTTTAGATTTAGGTTTTTTAGCCATTTCTTCTTTAGCTAACGCTAACGCACCTATGATTCCTGCGTCATCTCCCAATTTAGCCATCTTTATTTCTGTATTTTTAGCTATGTCTATCATTGCAAATCTATCAAACTCTCTTGTAACAATTGGTAGTAACTCTTTCCCTAATTCAACCATCACTCCACCACCAAGTACTATTACCTCTGGGTTAAATATATTTGCTAATGAAGCAAGACCTCGTCCTAGGTTCTCTGCTGCTTTACTCACAGCCTCAACAACAACAACATCTTTCTTTAAATATGCATCTCTTAGTGGTCCACTTTTTAATATCCCATTTTCTTTTAAACTTTTTAGAATTAAAGATTCTTCGCCTCTGTATATTCTAGTCTCTATTTCTTTCTGAATAGCTGTTTTTGAAGCCAATGATTCTAAACAACCTCTAGATCCACATCCACAAAAAGGCCCGTTAGGATCAAGATTAATGTGGCCTATTTCCCCAGCTGCACCATTTTTACCTATATATAACTCATTCTCTATTATTATTCCTCCACCTATACCTGTTCCAACGAACACGCCGAGGACATTTTTCTTCCCTTTTCCACTTCCAAACATCCATTCACCAACTGTTGCAACATTTACATCATTACCTATGAAAACTGGTACCTTATATCTTTTTTCTAATATTTTTGCTAATTCATAATTTCTAAATGGTAGATTTGGTGAGAATGTAATTGTTCCTTCTCTATCAACTAATCCAGGTATTCCGATACCTATTGCCTCTATTTCTTTTATTTTTATTCCAGCTAATAGATTATCTATTGTTTTAAATATTTCTTTTTGAACTACCTCTAGTCCTTCAGATGCTTTAGTTTTTCTTTTTTCTTTTTTCTTAGATACCCCATTTTCATCAAATAAAGCACCTAGTATTTTTGTTCCTCCAATATCTAACCCTATAAACATAAAATCATCTCCCTAGTCTCATCTTGTTTATATTATACCTTATTTTCTGTTTTATTCTAAATTTATTTTTTATGTTTTCTAATGCCCCATTGCAACTGCTTTTGATGGTTTTTTTGCTAAAAATATAAATGGTATAAGTAGTAATATTATTATCCCACTCACTTGCATAACATCATTAACTGCCATAACAACTGCTTGTTGACTTATCAACCCATCAAATAACGATGCTGTATTAGCAGGTGTCCCATTTGGTATTTTGTTCAAATAGTTCATATATATTGGATTTGATGTAGTTATATTAGATGTTAATATTTCATGATGTTCTGCTATTTTATTTTGCCATAGCGAAACTGAAAGAGAAACTCCCACACTATTTCCTATATTTCTCATAAAATTATATAACCCTGATGCACTTGTCATATCTTTATCGTCAATTTCTGATAGCGTTATTGTATTTAATGGTAAGAAGAAGAACGCAAGTGCTCCCCCTGTTAGGAATCTTGTAAGTGCAATATAACCTTGTGTTGTGTCTGTTGAATATTGAGACAGCCCAATTGAAATTATTGAAAATGTTACAAATCCAAATACAGTTAATTTTCTAGCATCAAATTTATGAATATTAGCCCCTATTATTGGTGCTAAGAAAATTACCAAAATTCCCGATGTTGCAGTTGTTTGTCCACTCGTAAACGACGTATAACCCATACTGTTTTGCAGCCAAAGTGGAATAATTACAATTCCACCAACAAATACAACAGACGCAACCATCAATGAGACGGAGCCGGCTACAAAGTTTCTATTTAAAAATAATCTCACATTTACTATAGGGTTTTTTTGATAAAATTCCCATATTACTAAAACTACTAAAAAAACAAATGCCATTATTGCTAAAAATACAACTGTAGAACTTGAGAACCAATCTAATTCACTTCCTTTATCTAACATTAATTGAAGTGATCCAACTCCTATAATAAGTAATATTAATCCTATAAAGTCGATTTTACTATGTTGTATAATATCTTTATGCCCTCTTTTTTTGAATGCTGTGTATACTAAGTAACTTGATAATATTCCAAATGGTAAGTTAACATAAAAACACCATCTCCATGACATTGTATCTGTTATCCACCCACCTAATATTGGTCCCAAAACTGGTGCAATTACTATTGTCATTGCCCAAATTCCTAATCCTAACCCTTTTTTTGCTTTTGGATATACACTTAACATTATTGTTTGTGATAATGGAATCATACTTGCTCCAACTACTCCTTGCATTACTCTTGCAAACAGTAATAGTGGGTATGTTGGTGCTAATCCACATATCATACTTGCAATTGTAAAGAGTATTGTAGACCATATATATTGTTTAACTGATCCAAATCTAGTTGTTAACCAGCCTATAAGTGGTAAAAATATTGCTTCTGCAACTGAATAAGAAGTGATAACCCATGTCCCTTGATTAGGACTTATTCCAAAATCACCTGCAATATGTGACAATGAAACATTAACAATAGTTGAATCAAGTACATTCATAAAAGATCCGATTGAAAGAGCAAGAGTTATCAGTAATATTTCTGGTGTTATTTTATTATTCTCCATACTTTCAGTAACTCCTATCTACGGTCTATTTTTTGCTATAATCTGATCAATTTTAGCCTGTATTTCTGCTTCATTTACTTGATATAAATTAGATTTTACTTCTGCATTTAGCTGAGGTATTTTTTCATTTTTGTTTTCTTCATTTTTTTTCTTTAAACTAATGTTTATTTTCATTGAACTTCCTAGTGGTAAAGTTCCATTTTTTTCAATACTCTCTTTTGATATTAATATTTTAACAGGAACTCTTTGAACTATTTTTACCCAGTTTCCAGTAGCATTTTGTGCAGGTAATAACGAAAATGTTGTTCCTGTTCCTGCTGATATTCCAATTACATATCCTTCGTATTCTTTTTTATTAATGTCACTTTCTAATTTAACTTTATCTCCCACTTGAAGACCTTTTAGTTGTGTTTCTTTCAAGTTTCCATCAACCCACATATTACTTAAGTTAACAACTGTAAATAATTCTTGATTTAACATTATTCTTTGACCTACATTAATATTTTTCTTTGCTATTTTACCATTTATTGTTGAGTATATTTTTGTTCTACTTAAATTTATGTATGCTGTTTTATATGCAACTACTGCTTGTTTTAGTGCAGGAAAGTCATTCAACGAACCTGAAACTTGTACTTTTGTATTTTGAGAATTTGCTCTACTAACTTTTAGTGCTGCTTGTGCTTGATCATTCATTGCTTTTGTATTAGATAATGCTTCTGCACTTATAAGTCCTGCTTTATAAGCTTCCATGTCTCTCGAGTAATCAACTGATGCCTTCGCCGCTGATATTTCTTTTAGTTTTATATCTTGATTCGCAGTATCACTCATTGCCATTGTTGAATAGTATGCTCTTACTGCTTGACCTATTCCTGCCTCTGCTGCCTCAAGTGCAACTTTATAATCTGTATCATCTATAACTGCAAGTAATTGTCCTTCTTTAACATCTTGTGTATCGGTAACATACACTTCTTTCACTATTCCACTAACTTGTGATGTAATTGGATTTTTATCCGCATTAACATAAGCATTTTCTGTTGTTTGCTTATATTTTCCAATGAATTCATTGTATAGTACGAATCCTAATAAAATTATACCTACGACTAATAAAAATACCCATATTTTCTTTTTTGCTTTTTTCTTATTTTCTAATTCTTCTTTTTCATCTATTTCTTTTGTTTCCTCAACTTCTTGTATTATTTCTTTTTCCACTTTTTCTACTGTATCTGACATAAAAAACTCCTTCTTCTATTATATTTTCTTTTATTTTTGATTTGTTGTGTATAATCCACCAAATGCATTTATTAAATCTATTTTATAATTAAGTAATGCAAATTTTTCTTGTTCACTTGTTAACACTGAAACTAAATATGTATAATTATCTTCCACATAACTTCTTCTAGCTGTCTTTCCTATTTCATATCTTTTTTTTGATCTACTTAATACTTCAGATTTTATTCCTAAAATATCTTTGCTCTCTTTATTTATTCTCGATTCAGAGTTATATTTTATAAGTTTTTCATTTATATCTTTATACGCATTTACTATTGATTGGTTATATTGTTCAATAAAAATATTTAAATCTACTCCTGCTATTTTGTAGCTAGATGTAATCTTTCCAGAATCTAAAATTGGTAATGTAATACTTGGTTTCAACATTCCTAAGAAACTTCCACCTGTAACTAATCCTAGTAAATTGATTTGACTCAACTGAGCTGATCCCGTTATTGAGAAACTTGGATAAAAATTTGCCTTCAATGATTTTAGCTTAGCATCTTGACCATTAATTACTGTTAAATAATATGCTACATCAGGTCTTTGTGCTACTATATCAGAATTTATTCCCTGTGGAATACTAATATTATCAGAAAGAGCGTAAAAATCTTTCCCTTTTGACTTTTCTAATAGCGAATCTATTTCTTGTGACTTTACTTTACCTACTAAATTAGACATTGAATTTTTTGTTACTAATTGATTTTCTTGATTTTTCTGTACTAATATATCTGTATTATCTACTAATTCTTGAATTACAAGTAATGTATCTTTAGTTCCTTTTCCTATCTTGATTTTATTTTTTTCCATATTTTCAATTTCTAATAATATTTTTCTTCTATTATTTAGATTAGATTCTTCCTTTGATAAAAATAGCCAATAAGAATAAAGTTTTGTAGTTTGATACGCTAGTGTTAACTCCGTATACTTACTCATTAAAGTCGCACCTTCTAGTTGAAATTCTTGTTGCTTAATCAAGTTAGATGTTTTTCCAAATAAATCTACATCGTAACTACTTTGAAGACCAATTTGACCCAGTCTACTAAATTTCTCATCAGTTATTTGTCTTTGTCCTTGGGAATCTGTCATTATTCCACTATAATTTGCACCTAGACCTACACTTAATCCTTGACCAGACTTAGCAAGGTTTATGGCTTCTGATGCTTTGTCTATGTTTAACTTTGAAATCACTGCTGATTTATTATTTTCCAGTACTAAATCTACAATTGCGTTAAGATTATCATCATTTAATGATTGCCACCATTTATCTGAATTGAATTCTAGATTTATGTCCTTCTCTGTGTTCTGACTCGTTTCATTCCCAGGATTATTTATCACAGGGTTTCTCTCTATTACAGGCACTTTAATACAGCTCACTGTTGATATAAATGCCAATGTAAGTATTATTTTTTTCAAATTATATCACTCTTTCCATCTTTTTTATTTTTTGACTCATTAGTCACTATTTGAAAACACTAACATTTTTTGTACTATTTGTCAATCATAAAGAACAGATTATTGCAGCACTTTGCAATAACAATCGTTATTAATCTTGACTTTTATCTATTTTTCTAGTAAAGTATGGTATAAAGAAAATCTATTAGGAGGTTTTATGAACAAAAATTTATTAATCAACAATTTATTTGAAGTAAACACAGCACATTCTAAACTTTTTAGAAATATTATCCTTGTTGTTTCAGGAGTTCTATTTTTATCTGTGATGGCACAATTTTCAGTTAATTTACCATTCACACCAATCCCAATTACAGGACAAACACTTGCTGTTTTCTTAATAGCACTTGTATATGGAAGAAAATTAGCTACAACAACGCTTGTTAGTTATATTGCAGCAGGATCAATGGGAGCACCTATTTTTTCTGGAGGTAAATTTGGATTTCCATTTCTTTTACCAACTGGTGGATATATAATTGGATTCTTACTTATCGCAATTGTTTGTGGTTACTTATCAGAAAAAGGATTCACTAAATCATATTCAAAATTATTCTTAACTATAATAATTGGAGAAATTATACTTTATGCGTGTGGATTAATACAATTATCATTATTTTTACCTAACAAAAATGTTTTTGCATTAGGTTTATATCCATTTATAGTAGGAGATTCAATAAAAGCTATCTTAATGGTTACAATTCTTCCAAATGTATGGAAGCTTATAAAAAATGAAGAAATGAAATAGGTGAGATAGTTGAGAAAATTAAAATCAAAAGTTATTTCTACGCCTACAAATGATGTAAGTAGATCTTATACTAAAGAAAAAGTTACAAAATACAATAAAAGGATTCTTCTTTTAGGATGGTTAATTCCTTTCTTTGCACTTTTTCTTGTGCACATAGGTAGAAAAAAGATGCCTGAGCAAACAAAAAAAATATTGTGTGAGATTTTAAATTTAGAGTTCACTGCTTCATTGGTGCTAACACTATATGTCTCTGGACTAAATACATTTCTATTATTAGTTAAAAATAGAAATTCACCTTTATTATTTATAATACTATTTATTTTCATTGCATTAATAGCTTTATTTGTTACTGCAAAAGCTATTGCAACAACTAAATGGCTAAAAGGCGAAGATTATTCATTTAAGAAAGTAATTAGATTTTTTAGACCATATTAATATTAATTTTTAAAAATAGAAAAGCTATCCAACGCGAACAACAGTTCAGTTTGGATAGCTTATTTTATTTTGTGCTATTCTCATCTTTTATTTCATAAATAGTACTCTCTGGCTCTAATTTTTTTATGAATTCCACAACTTTTCTTGGTGAAGCAACTTCTATAATATTACTTTTCTCTCTATCTTTGTGATCATCCATATTTATATTAGGTAAAATTAAAGGCCCTAGTGTTCTCTCAAACCAATTTACTTTTACTTTCTCTGGTTGAAAATCATTCTCTTTAAGCCAACTTATAACTTCTTTTCGAGTTGTATACTTTTCACCACTTTTGTAATATCCGTAAGCTTCTAGAACAAATTGAACACAGTTTTGATATTCATCTTTCCACACATTAGTGTTTATCGAATATTTCTCATCAAAAATTTTATCTATCTTTTTGTTAATAACAACCTCTTTAAATTCTCTTTGTGTTTTCTCTGAAGGAATTAGGATTAGGGCATCATATACTTTAGCAGAACCATAAAAGATAGCCACTCCATCATCATAAAGAGCTGCTTTTTTGGGATCTATACATTCTTCTAATAGATTAGTTACAGTCCATTTTCCATCTTGTTTCCATGCAATTCCGATATGCGTATAATCTATTCCGTGATTTTTTTCCGCTCTTTTTCTTGCTACAAAAGCTAATTCTGCTCCACTTTCATCTAGATAATTTATAACTTTACCTGATAAATCCAAAACTTTAACAGTTTTATACATTTGTAGTGCTACTTTTCTATCACATTGTTTTGAAAACGACAAAATGGTAACTGAAAATATTGCTATTATTATAAGTATTTTTCTCATATCTTTCTCCTAGTTATTTATTATAATCTTATATTATAAAAAGGGAAGATTATAT
>JAGOYM010000011.1 GCA_018059165.1 Leptotrichiaceae bacterium
TTAATTTAAATTCTTCTCCATATCTCTTTCCTGTACTTCCTACCATTCTGATCACTCCCATTTTTTTAGTTTAACATATTTTACTTACTTTTGGTACAACATGCTCTAAACAAATGGGACTGATCCATATAAAGTGTCTTGTTTTTAATTTGTTTGTTGCTTTAAGAAAAAAATCTAAAATCCTCTTAACTTCTCTCCGCCTAATAAATGATAATGTAAATGATAAACTTCTTGCCCACCATCGCTGTTAATATTAGTTATAACTCTATAACCACTTTTATCTATGCCGAGTTGTCTTGCAATTTTTGCAATTACTAGTTGGCATTTACCTAATAATATAATATCTTCTTCAGTTGCATCATCAAGATTTTTTATTTCTTTTTTTGGTATTACAAGAACATGAATTTTAGCAGATGGATTAATATCATTAAATGCTAAAAAATCTTCATCTTCATATATGATTGTTGCAGGTATTTCCTTATCAATTATTTTTTTAAATATTGTTGACATTTTTATCCTCCTAACAAACCTCGTCTATTTTACATACTCTTCTTAAGTGTCTTCCACCTTCAAATTCTGTTTCAAGAAATGCATCTACGCATGCTTTTGCTAAGTCTTCTCCAATTATTCTTGCTCCTAAAGATATAATATTTGCATCATTGTGTTGTCTTGCTAATCTTGCAGTTAATTCATTATGACATAATGCAGCTCTTATTCCTTTTAATTTGTTTGCAGCAATTGAAATCCCTATTCCAGTTCCACACACTATAATTCCTAGTGAATCTTTATTCTCCAAAACTAATTTTCCTACTGCTTCCGCTATATCTGGATAATCAACAGATTCATGAGTATCTGTTCCAACATTTATAACTTCGTTTCCCTTTTCTTGAAGGTACTTAACTAAATTTTGTTTCAGTTCAACTCCAGCATGATCATTTCCTATTATTATTTTCATCTTTCCTCCTACTATTTATTGTTATTTAGAACGTATTGTTAATAATGTTTTCAAAGAGCTGCTTTTCAAGCTCATATGAAGCATCTGTAGAAATTAAGTATTGATATGTTAACAACTCATTTCCTTTTTCAATAAGTACTACTTTATACTTTTCAATTGTTTTTTCTTTTTTATTATTTATTCTTACTTCATATGAATGTGTTTTTATAGATTGATTTTCTACTGTTGTGCCTTTTGATACACCTTCTGATTTTGCGAATTCATCTAATTTATTTTCAAGCTCTTCTTTTGAATTATACGTTTCAACATTAGCAGTAAACGGAAACTGTATTTTATTTTTTGTATCAGTTAGCTGAAATAATTTATCTTGTTTTGCAAATTCTAATGTTTCAAATATATAGACATTAAAATTTCCTATTTTTATTTCTTTCCTATTTGAAGCTAATACTTTATTTATTGCTTTCATATATTTTGTTTCTCCAACTTTTTTAACTTCTTTTTCTCTTGATGATCCACTAACTATATTAACTACACCAGAAATTATCTTTATTGGCAACTCAATAATTGATACTGCTGCACTTATTCCCGCTCCAACGGCACCTACCGCTGCAACCGCTAAGCATGAATTAAGGGCTACTATTATTCCTAATGATAGCATTATTATCTTTGCTTTATTTTTGAAATTCATTTTGTTCCTCCTCTATATATATCTAATATATTTAATTATCTAAAAGATATACTATTCAATCAATTGACTACCTTATTTATAACATATATAATCTAATTAGAAAAGAAAAAAATGATTTTTTTTAGGAGGCAAAAATGGGAATGAATTTAACATATAAAATATTAGCCAATAATTTGCTAAAAGGTGAATTGAAAGCTGGTAATGAGATTTGTGTAAAAGTAAATCAAACACTTACACAAGATTCTACAGGTACTATGGCATATCTACAATTAAATGCTATGAATGTTGACTTAGTAAAGACAGATGTTTCTGTTGCGTATATAGATCATAATATGTTACAAGCTAGTTTTGAAAATGCAGATGATCACGAATTTATCAAAACTTCTGCTGCAAAACATGGTGTTATTTTTTCAAAACCAGGAAATGGTATTTGTCATAGATTGCATTTAGAAAAATTTGGTAAACCTGGTAAAATCCTTATTGGGTCAGACAGTCATACTCCAACTGGTGGGGGACTAGGAATGATTGCAATAGGTGCAGGTGGATTAGATGTTGCTATTGGTATGGCTCGTGGGCTTTATTACTTAAAAGCTCCAAAAGTCTATAATATTGAATTGAAAGGAAAACTGCAACCTTGGGTTGCTGCAAAAGATATTATTTTGTATGTACTACAACAACTAACTGTTAAAGGTGGTGTTGGCTATGTTATGGAGTACACTGGTGAAGGTGTTAAGTCGCTTCCTGTTGAAGATAGAGCAACAATCACTAATATGGGTGCTGAGTTAGGAGCGACTACTTCTATTTTCCCTAGTGATGAGAACACATTAGATTTTCTTACTCGTCAAGGTAGACCTTCTGATTACACAGAGTTACTTCCAGATGTTGATGCTACATACGATGATAAACTTATTATAAACTTAGATGAACTAGTTCCATTAGCGGCATTTCCACATAGCCCTGATAATGTTCATCCAGTTCCTTCAGCTAATGAACCTAAGATTTATGTTAGTCAAATAGCTGTTGGCTCTTGTACTAACTCATCTTATTCTGATTTGATGAAACTTACTCAAATATTAGATGGTAAAAGTATTCACCCTGATGTTGACTTCGTATTATCTCCAGGATCTAGTGGAATCATGAAAATGCTTTCAGAAAATGGGGCATTAGCAAAACTAATTGCATCTGGTGCAAGAATATTGGAATCATCTTGTGGTCCATGTATTGGAATGGGTCAAGCTCCAAAATCAAAAGGTGTATCACTACGAACGTTTAACAGAAACTTTATTGGAAGATGTGGAACTATGAATGCCGAAGTTTATTTAGTAAGTACTGAAATTGCTGCTGCTTCTGCGTTAAATGGCTATCTTACAGATCCTAGAACACTAGGAAATGAAATTGTCATTCCAGCACCTGATAAATTCTCAATTTCTGAGAATTATTACATATATCCTCCTACTACAAAAGAAGAAAGAGACAATGTTGAAATCATCATGGGACCTAACATTAAACCATTCCCTATCGGTGACCCATTATCAGAAAAAATAGATAAAAAAGTTATTTTGAAAACAAAAGATAATATAACAACAGATGATATTTGTCCATCAAATGCAGGACTTCTACCATTTAGATCAAATATACCTAAACTTTCAGAGCATTGTTTTCAAACAATTATCCCTGATTTTAAGAAGCGTGCAGAAGATAATTCAGGTGGTATTATCGTTGGTGGAGACAACTATGGTCAAGGATCTAGCCGTGAACACGCAGCACTACTTCCACTTTATTTAGGAATCAAAGCTGTTATAGCAAAATCATACGCTAGAATTCACAAAGCAAACCTTATCAATAGTGGGATTATTCCATTAGAATTTATAAACCTTGATGATTATAATGAAATTGATGAATATGACAATTTTGAAATTATTGATACATTAGAATCATTAACAACATCAATATTTACAATCAAGAACACAACTAAAAATACTCAGTTCCAAGCTAAATTTAGTGGCTCTGAACGTGAAATAAAAATATTACAATATGGTGGTTACTTAAATTTTGCTATGAGTGATGAATTCTAGGAGGAAATAAATTATGACAAATGTTACTTTAATACCTGGAGATGGAATTGGTCCAGAAATTGCTGCTAGTCTAGTTGACATTTTTAAAGCAGCTAATGTTAGTATCAAATTTGATATTGAAAATGCAGGAATAGATATTTATAATAAAACGGGTTCTCTAATTCCAGATAGCTTATATGAAAGTATTGAGAAGAATAAAATCGCAATAAAAGGTCCTATCACAACTCCTATTGGAAAAGGATTTAGGAGTATAAATGTGTATTTAAGAAAGAAATATGACTTGTATTGTAATATAAGACCTTCAAAATCTTTTAAAGGTATTAAAACAAGATATGAGAATATTGATCTTGTGATTTTTAGAGAAAATACAGAGGGCTTATATATTGGTGAGGAAAAATGGGAAGATGCGGAAGAAAGAGAATCTGCAATAGCAACAAAGAGAATAACTAGAAAAGGAAGTTACCGTATTTTAAAAAGAGCATTTGAATATGCTAGAAATAATAACTTAGATACTGTAACTGTTGTCCATAAAGCAAACATCTTGAAAATTACAGATGGACTATTCCTTGAAGTTGCTAGAGAATTATCTAATTCATATCCTGAAATCAATGTTGAAGAAACTATTATTGATAATATGTGTATGCAATTAGTCACTAATCCTGAAAAATATAAAGTAATTGTTACTATGAATTTATATGGTGATATACTATCTGATTTAGCCGCTGGACTTGTTGGAGGACTTGGTGTAGCACCGGGTGCCAATATTGGCGATGATATAGCAATATTTGAGGCTGTGCATGGGTCAGCTCCTGACATAGCCGGTTTGAATAAAGCGAATCCAATAGCTCTTCTTCTTTCAGGTGTTGAAATGCTAAAATATTTGAATATGCAAGATAAAGCTTCACAAATTCAAAATGCTATTAATAAAGTTCTGAACGAAGGTACAGTTTTAACAGGGGATTTAGGAGGAACTGCTACAACTACTGAATTTACACAAAAAATTATTGAAAATCTATAGATTGAAAGAAGTGATGATATGAGAAAAGACTTTTTAGAAAGTTTGACTAGTCTAATAAATAAGAATAACTCTATTCCACTTGAATTATACGAAGAACTTGATGTGAAACGGGGATTACGTAATAAGAATGGGACTGGAGTACTTGTTGGGCTTACTAAGATTGGTTCAGTTCATGGTTATAGAATTGAAAATGGAGTGAAAATTCCAGAAGATGGAAGACTTTACTATAGAGGAATCGAGCTTTCGAATCTAATTTCAGAATTTGATAAGGAACGTAGATTTTCTTTTGAAAAAACTATGTTCTTACTTCTCTTTGGAAAAATTCCAACAAGTTTTGAACTCAATTTCTTTACTGATTTATTGAAAGATCTGCATAGTTTACCTGATGAGTTTGTGGAAAATTTTATTCTTAGAAAACCTAGTATGGATGTTATGAATCAACTTCAGAGAAATATTCTTTGTCTGTATACAATCGATGACAATCCAGACAATACAGATCTTAAGAATCTTATTGATCAGACATTAAATATAATTGCTAAGTTTCCTAGCCTTTTAGTTTATAGCTATCAAGCTTGTATGCATAAACATTTCAATAAAAGCCTTGTTATTCATAACCCTATTGAGAATTACAGTATGGCTGAAAATATATTGCATATGTTAAGAAATGATAGTAACTTTTCTCAAATTGAAGCTGAGACACTTGATTTAATTCTTGTTATTCATGCAGAACATGGAGGAGGTAATAACTCAACTTTTACTTCTCATGTTGTATCGTCTACAGAAACTGATACGTACTCTACTATCTCAGCATCTATAGGATCTCTTAAAGGTCCGAAACACGGTGGGGCTAATTATATGGTTGGTAAGATGATTGAAAATATAAAAAATAATATCGACTATAAGAATGAAGAACAATTGAAAAACTATATTTATAAACTATTTAAAAAAGAGGTATTTGATAAGAAAGGACTAGTTTATGGTATGGGACATGCAATCTATACTCTCTCAGATCCTAGAGCTGAAGTATTAAAAGAGAAAGCATATCAATTAGCACTAGAAAAAGATGCTCTTGATGAATATAATTTATACACAAATATCGAAAAATTTACTAAACAAATATCGAAAGAATTAAAAGGATCTGACTTTGCAATTTGTGCAAATGTAGATTTATACTCTGGATTTGTATACCAGCTTCTCGGTATCCCAAATTCTATTTTTACACCTTTATTTGCACTTTCAAGAATTGCTAGTTGGAATGCACATCGAATTGAACAATTAACAAGTGAGCGTAAAATAATTCGGCCAGCATATAAAGCTGTCGATAAAGATGGAAAACTAATACTCTAGAGAATCCCCAATTAGGTTATTGGGGATTTTTATTATTTTGATTTCTAAAAAAGTTAAATTGTAATATATGTTACGATATACTCAGGAAAATAATATTGTATTTCAGATAAGACAAAGCTCACGACATCTATAGTATAAATATCATATTTTTTGATTTTTATATAAAAGTTCAAGTAATTTTGTTTCCCTTTCATTTTAAACTCATCTTTTATAAAATCATTCATATTGTATGATAAACTTATATTCTCTTTGCATTCTTCAGTTATTATATAATCTTTGTACTCGCAATATTCACTAATAAATTTAAAAGAATTGAATATTCTCTCAATTTCAGCTTCTCCCCTAATTCTAGTATTACTTTTCTGCCTAATTACATTAACGAACCTGTCTCTTTCTGTATTATTTGCAACCATCAAATCATTTTTTCTAACATCTTTTTCAAGTATTGCTAATTGATCATTATTTATAGCTTTGATATCCCATATCTTCCATATATTTATTTCCTTTTTATCTGTGATCACATGAAAGTTATTTTGGTCAGTTGGATATGATAAGAATATCTTTTGCCCTTTTGGATATATATAAATTCCTTTCGCATCATTACATTTCAAAATATGCTCATATCTAATATTGTTTTCTGTCGGTCTTACAAGCATAGTGCCAATTATTTCCTTTTCTTGAATATTCCAAAGTAGCAATGGATTTTCTATTATGTATTCCTCTAGATGGTCATATTCTATATTAATAATAGTATTTTTTGAATCTAGTTTTTCATTTTCTAATTCCACGTCATATTTATCTAATGTGACTTTAAATATTTTCATTGCATTTGCAGTGTTTACAGTTCTCCACTCTTGACCATTTATCATGAAAATATCATACAGCAATTTAATTTGTTTGAGATATTTGTCATCTATCTCAATTTTATACTTTACCTCGTAGTAATTCCCATTCGCAATTATATTTCCATCCAAAACTAGTCCTTGCAAATCTAATAAATCTTGATATGATTTTTTTATAAATATTCTTTTTATTGTTTGTTTTTTATCAATAGTACCAGATAACTCTATTTCTTTTAAATCTTCTGCATACAGTGGATAGAAATTATCTTCATACAAATAATAATTTTCTTTCTCAGTAATTAATGTATAAATATTCTTATTTCTTTCGTCATTACTCATAGAATTAATTATTCTAGATTCAAAATACTCTATCCTATCTTTAAATTCATCTAGCATTTCCTTGTAAGTTATTAATGCAGTTTTCCTGAATGTTTCCCTATCACTTTCATTCATTGTCTTTAATTCATCATTTATTACCTTTTTCAAATACTCCATTTCCATTAATATTTCTCCCCCTCAATTGTGACACCCTTGTTAACTTGGTTCTACATAACACTCTGTGCTTTCCCCATTGCACATGGTATATGTGTTGATTATTTCTTTTATTTTATCTTCTTTAGCATTCAAAATTATCTTTAGACCTTTATATTCATCCATCATTTCTTTTTTTGAGTTGTCTAAATATTTGGTAGTTTTGATCTTCTCTTTATTATCAAATTTTACTATTATTTCATTTTTCTCACGAATTTCGTGATAATCCTGGCCTTCAATATAGTCTTCAGTAGCTTCAGCATCAATACTAACTAGATTATCTAAGTAATAAGAATATTTTATCAATTTCCCATTATTTATTTTGAATACTTCCTCTGATCTTCGTATCGATATCTGGTTAGTTGATATAACCACAGAAACTTTTATTTCATTAATTTTATCGATTGTATCAATATATTTAACTGTAACTTCTTCTGTCTCGCCTACCATATAGGTGAAAATCTTTTCTTTATCTTGCCCACATGAAACAAATGAAATTAAGACTATAAATACTGTTATTAGTTTTTTTATCATCTCAAACCTTCTAATTTTTATTTTATTTTTTGTATTTCGCTTTTTCCTTCCCCATCTAAATAAATACTATAAATATCACCGCTGTCATCTATATATAAAGTATTTTTATATAGTTTGAATTTTACTTTCTTATAATTTTTTATTTTAATCTCTGCATATTTCACTGTCTTTGTTTCTCCAAATGGATCATACGGAGTACTCATAATCAATATTTTATTATCTGCTGAAATATGAACTAATGAACTTAACCTATCTCCATAATTTATTTTGTTTTTCATATATTTAGATATACTGTTCCTAATATAACTTCTCTCATTCTTTTCATACTTTTGCAAATCTTCATTGTAGTTCTCATTATCTGTCTCAATTAAAGGAAATGCATCTTTTATTTTTTCTCTAATCTTCTGAATTCTTTCTATTTTACTTCTCTCTTCCCCTTTTTCATAGATGTTAAACTCTGGATTGTAGTAGATAGATCTAAATAATAAAAAGATTTCCTCATCTGTAAAATTATCATTCAATATTTTTTCGTATTTTTCTTGATTACTTTCATTTAAAAATTCATTATTTAGTATTGAATTGATTTTTTCTATAATGTTGTTATCCTCATTTATATTTGAAATATCATACTGATTCACTCTATTTATTTGTAGTAATAACCTGCTAAATATTAAGAATTGATTTTCTTTTGATTCCTTAACTTTTATTTCTTCAAAAAATGTATCTATATGTTTTTTACCTTGCTCTTTTGAAAGAATGTATTGATAGATTTTGTCATCTTTATCTGAAACTTCTTGATTTGTCATTTCAAGTATTTCATTCACATATTGATATTTATCAATTATACTTTTATAATCCACTTTTATACTACCTCCTCTACATGATATTGATAAAAGTAATGCTATTATTAGTCCAAAAACTTTCACATTTCCTCCTTCTTCTATCTTTTATTTTATTGAATTCCTATTACCTTTTTATCATTTGAAAGTATCAAACTACAGTTTTTGTATATTTTCTTAGAAAAACACAATTCTTCGGCATTTTTTGCATAGTTTGCTCTATCTTTTTCTACTTTTTTTATTTCAATCATCCATTCATCAATTAAATAATTTCTTTCTTTAAGAACTATGGGAGCTATATTTTTATTTTCATATTCTAAATCCTTTTTTACTTTTTGCATCTCAATCTGATTACTTTTTGGGTATATTTTTATTATAAAGACTAGTGACTCCTTATTCTCAAAATTATTTTTTTCCGTATCATATATCAAATCATAATATTTTTTCTCGAAAGATATTAATTGACTACCTTTATACTTTAAAATCCTTACTATTTTAGTATGCATACCTAAATTAGTTTCTTCAACTGTCAATTTTTTTATCTGATCTGTGTTTTCAAAGTACTCATATGTATAGTTCATATAATATTCATCCATTATTTCATCGTATATAATATTAAATGATTTTTTGTTATTCTCTCGCCCACATGAAACAAATGAAATTAAGACTGTTAATATTATTATTAATTTTTTTATCATATATGCCTCCTAAATTTCATCTTATTCTACACCATTCATTTCCAAAAACTTTCACATTTCCTCCTTGTTATGTCTCATATTTATTTTATAATGTTATTGAAAACTACTAATTTAATTTTATTGATTTTTAGTCCTTCTTTCTTTTTACCACTATTCTCTACTCGTTCAATAAAATTACATATTTCATTGAAATACTCTTTAGATTTTTCAATATCACACTTATAAATTTTACCATATTTTTTATGGTATCCTTTGTAAGGACTTTTAGTTGGAATTAAACATCCAATTGTCCAGTTTCTTCCTCCTCCAAAATGTATTAATATTGCCCTACTTTCCGGTATCCTCCCACTAGTTATTTGAGGTGCCCAATATAGATGCTTTGCCTTAGGTCTAAAATGCCAAAATATCTTATGATTCCCTGATACAATTCTTTTATTTCTATTACTTTCTTCTGTATCAGGTCCTTCAGGCTCAATTATGTAACCATCGTATTCCGTATATCTATATCCAGTACTATCTTCTATATAAAATTTTGATAATGTTGATCTATTAAAATTCTCTACTCGCTCAATATAAAATATATACTCACACTCCCCATTCACGGGACATCTTTCATTACTTTTTCCCGTATTTTCTTTTGCTTCAGGTTTCTGTGTATTTGCAGTTCCTGATTGTTTCGAAGAAGGAGTTTGATTTTTTGATGATGTTGTTGATGAGGTGTTGTTAGAGCTTTTCACTTCTCCACCTTCTCTTGCTGATTTTTCAGCTACATTAAATGGACAGTTTACTACTGATTTTTCTCCTTCCCTAATCTTCTTAACTATATCTTGGCCTGTAGGAATGTTTTTAATATCTCTATATAGTTGCACTCCCAAATCAATATTCTTAGCAATTTTATACTTCTCTTGTGCTTCTGCTTGAACATTTGTTTTTATGTTGTACTTTGTATTAATATAATCGTTATCTGTTGTTTCTTTAGAATTTCTTTGCCAATAAGGTATCCCTTGTTCCTCTTGCTTTTTCAATATTTCATCTGCGACTTCTTGCTCATATTGTTTTTTAGTTAGTGGTACATTTGCAATATCTGCAGCTTCCAGTAAATACCCCTCAACAATTGTTCCTAAAACGGATACATTGTAGAACTTAGATTTCTCTATATCACATGAAATCCCACCATATTTCTTATGCAATCCCTTTGTATCTTTTTTTGCTTTAGATAAATTGATAGCTGTCAAACCTGCTAATATCGATGTGTATTTTATTTGTACAACTAAAACATCATGTGTTTTTCCCGATACTTTTGATTTTTGTATTGCAATTTCTTTGTCTATTTTATCTAATTTATCTGAATTTTTTTTAATATTTGCATTTATTATGTTTTCTAACATTGCAATTCTTGCTTTTTCCAACGAATTTGGATACTTAATTTTCTTTAGCTTTTTTAATTCTTCTGTTGGTGATTTCTGGACTATACTTTTGTTTCCTGTTATTAATGCTTCTCTTTGCAATTTTAATTCATTATAACGCTTTTTAGCTTTCCTATATTCTACACATCTTTTCTTTAAATCTGTTTGCATAAATTTACTATTTATCGTTGTGCAAATATTTACTAAACTCGTATACTCACAATCATATTCACGCTTGCTCTCTACTATTTGCTTCTGCTTAGTAACTGCTGTTGTAATTTGCTTTTGACCTGGATCATCAATACTTACAATGCCTCCTCTTGCGCACATTATTGTTGAAATATCTAATAATGCAGGTTGATTTGCAACTTGTGTTTCAGTTGTTTTTTGCCAATCAGAAACAAAATTTGGAACACATTTCCCACCTTTACAATTCTTGAATGGAGTTATAGTTTTATCTTTTATATTAGCTTTCTCTGCACCATGTAATTTTATTCCTCTAGCTGCTATTATAAGATTACTCGTACCTTCTCCAAATGTACATTTCAAAATACCATTTGTATTTACATAATATTCATCATTCGGATTTATTTCATTTTTTAGTTCATAAAACTCTTTATAAAATGGATAAATATTAATAGCATCCTTATCTGCAACATAATCTCGTAGTTCTTTTAATGACTTAAAATGGCCTTTAATTATACTTTCATCATCTGATTTTGTAGAACCATCAGTATATTTACTATATGCTACTAAAATTAGTCTGTGTATTTCTCTAATTTGTGAAGTTTTCATGTTAGACTTCGAGTTTATCCATTCATTAAGTACTGTTGTGACTCTTAATTTAGATCCTATTTTAGAAAGTTTTAAAAATAATCCATTTTCATTTTTTGAAGGCATATCTATTTTATATTTTTGATCATACCATATCAAATAGTTCCTTAAAATATTGCTATCTTCATAATTATGATTATCAAAAGATTTTGCT
The DNA here is from genome assembly GCA_018059165.1 of Leptotrichiaceae bacterium. GTDB lineage: Bacteria > Fusobacteriota > Fusobacteriia > Fusobacteriales > Leptotrichiaceae > JAGOYM01. The sequence goes on from JAGOYM010000011.1 coordinate 11,922, forward strand.
TCATTTATATTTTTATATCCGCATTGTATTTTTATAAATTCTTCCATTAAATTATCCAAGAATCTTCTTGCTTTAGGATACACACGTACATAATCCTCATTATGCTTATAACTTTCTTTGTGTAGTTGTGATTCTCGAACACTTTTCAATAAATTTTCACACCTTAGTGTATTCCATTCTTTTTGATCTTTTTTTAGTATTTCGTAGTTTATTTCATCTACATCAAACTTACCTTCCAAATAAATATTATATTTTTCAGGAACCTGGTTTTTCATTACTTTTTTTTCTTTATCTTTACTAATTCTACTAGTTATTTGATTATTTCTATACTCATATTCATTTTTGTTAATTTCAATAGATTGAACATCTGGGTAAATAACATATTTTGCAGAAAAATCTTTTAATGAATATTCCAATGCCTCAAGACCATTCTTTCCTTGAAATGGATTAGTGAATATATAATATGCTACATCTTGTATTTTTATTGGGATTTCTTTCAATTCAAGTCCTCTAAAAATATCAAAATTAACTTGTTTAATAATATTCCCAATCCCTTTGTCATCCTTTGTTTGTTCATCGTATGCTTTTAGCATAAGAGCTATTTGATCTTTGTTTTTATCAAGAACTTTTCGCTCCGTCTTCTCTTCAACATATTTGATATAGTCTTTTTTATAATATTCTTCTGAATTAAATTTTTCATTCAACCTATTTATAACTACATCACTTATGTTAACAAATACTTTGTTTGGTGGTGTTGCGCTATTTTTCCAATCTTTTATATACTCATCATTTGTATTTCGTTCTTCATATTTTTTACCTTCAAAAATGAAAACGCCTTCTTCATTAATTCCTAAAGTACTCTCTGTTTCTGTTCTTGCTTGTGAATTTGTAATTTTCTTATCCACATTTTTATTGTTTTGTAAAACTGGTCTGTCTCCAACCGAACATGAATCTTTATATCCTATGATTACTGATAAATCATAGCCACCCATATCTTCAAGATATACAGTTGATGGCAGTTTATTTCCATCAACTGGGATTCCATATTTACCTTTGAAATTGTTTGAAATTGCTTCTCTCATTGCTCCTTGTCCACATAGATGTGATGCAACAACTAATCCTGAAGATGTTATTAATATCTCTCTTCCTTTTGGATTTTGACACTTCATATTTGAGTTTACAGCTTTTTTAGATGCAATAGTCTTATATACAATAGCATCACTTACTGCTACCTTTGATGGATTTCTAAATGTACTGTCTGAGTCCACTTTAATTCTAGAGCATATTTTATCTTGAAGACTTTTGACACTTTTCCATCTCACTATCATGCTTAACATAACTGCTTCATCTTGTGCAGAAGGATTTTTCAAGAAACTATTTTTATCAGTTAATTTATATTTTTCTGCTCCTTTACCTATAAATTTACCATTTGACCATCCACTCTTACTATTGCTCCACCATCCAATATCGTACAAAACATCAGTTCCCATCTGATATCTCCCAACATAAATACCACTACCACTATTATCAGTGTATGAACCTGAGCTTTCATGATATGCTAATCTATCAAAAAATTGAACTGCACTATCTCCAATGTCTACACCATTGAATAATCTATTTATCATCCTAATCCCTCTCTTAACTCCACTTAGTCCCCCAACTAAGTTGCAATGTTAATTATTATGTATTTTCTCCCCTTTTAATCGTATTTCTTTTGATGCTTCTATTACTACTTCTTCTTCTTTCCCTATCACCTCCAAACGTTTTCCGTAAATTGACATATCCCCAATCGACTCAATTCCCATGTAATCATCCGATGCAATTAATAAATTCTTTGTTGATCTAACTATTGAATTATCGCATTGTGTATTTATACTTGGTGAGTATGTTGAATATGACTTTGCTGTTGATATATCAAATACATTTAAATCTATAGTAAACTTGAAATCTCCTTGATTGACATGGAAATTCCTTTTTGTGTAATCACTAAATCTTCCATTACCCTTATTATTTACACTCCATGAAGCTCTTACAAATTTTTCTTCTCTATTCAAAAAATGAATATCTACAGTATCTCCTATTTCAGGTGTACAAAAAAAACCTGTATTAGTTTGAGAATAAAATGTTGAGTACGGGATTACATATCTTGATATCCCATAGTCTTTATAAGCCTTCCCATATTTACTCATTCCTTCAAATAATCTAACTTCCATAACTGCTATTTTTTCTTTTTCATAGACCTTTTCTACAATCCCTTCAATTACATTGCCTAATATTTTTTCATTTCTTATTTTATTAAATTTATACTCCTCTGGATTCACTAATACGTATTCGCCAAACAATAATGCTTTATCTAGATAGATTTTAGAGCTTATTATTGAAAATGTATTTTCACCTGATGAGTTATTTATTGATATATACGAACCTGCACTAAATACTTGTGTTGAAAATATTTTATACAAAATATTCTTCATATCTCTTATCATTTCATAATTTGTATATTTCATATCCTCATTTTTCTTCTCATCATTATCTAAAAACCCAAAGCAAACTACACTTTTATCAGTATTAATAATACTCAATCCTAAATGTGATGCAATTCGTATGAGAAATTCCCAATCTGTTTCATCAAATTGTACTATTAACTCTTTAATTTTCTCTTCTGACTTTTTATTCATAAGAACTTCTACCTTACTATTCTCAGTTGTCTTATAATCAACTAAGATTTCTTGTATAATTTCAGAATAAGACATATTAGTATCTTGAAATGCTCTATATTTCTTTTCTCTATCCATTAATTGACTTTTACTATAACATGTTATGATGAATCGATATCCCTTATTTCCATAGTATCTAACCCTAGATTCTTTACAAATACCATGAAATATTGATGTCTTATTTTGGCTATTCAAACTTTGTGTTGCATTTATTTCTACTGAGAAATCTTCAATTTGATTAATACTTGCATATTTTCCTTTTTGTTCATCTGTGAATTCTAATTCAAGATTCAATACAGTATGGCTATTAGCGCTTGAATTGACTTCTAATTTATTAATAATATACCCTTTTATTTCCTCATTGTTCATTTTTATTTCAATTTCTTGCTCTTCATATCTTAAAAAATTATTCTCTTCCAATACTCTGATCCCCCGATCATTTAATATTCTATACTTACCTTCATATCTTCAAAATATTTCTGCTTTAATGTTAGTACAAAAGTGCTCACCCCATAATTTGTTGAAAATGATTGCTGTAACTTTACTGCAAACATATTTCTAAAAGAATAAAAGTATTTTTCTCCATCTCCTAATTCTACTTCTAAATCCACATTTCTGTAGTCAGTTTCTTTTTTATAATCAAATGCCCACTCACATATCTTTTTCACATCTTCTCTATTTTTTTCATATAGTGTCAAATTATTTGACCCACTTTCATCTAGATTTGATAGTAGCTTTCCTGATATTTTCATTTCTACTTTACTTGTCATATTTGCTAAACTGCTCGAATTTAATTGCTCAAAATCGTATTCTGCATAGCTTACTTCTTCTGGTGTGAGTGTAATTTTTTCTCCACTCGTACTATGGCTTATTGTTATACTAAATCTCATTTTTTCCCCCTAATTATATTGATTTTATAATCCCCAATTACAAAATTCCACTAACTAAAAAATTGCCACCTCCCCTATCTTTAGTGTTTCTGGATTATCTACAATACCAAAATGGTATCTCCAGAAAACTTTTGATTTAAGGCCTAATGGCAAAAAAAGTTTTACTATTATTTTAAATTTTGCTTTATTTATAGATGTTTTAGGTGCATTTATATATACAATGATTTGTTCACTAGAAAAAAGATTGTCGTAAACAATCGAATCATTAAACATATCAAAAATACTAGCTTTAAAACTTTCTATTATTGATTTATTTTCATAGTTGTTGTAAATTAATTCTGCAATTATTAACTGATCATTTTTAGTAATAACTCTCATATTTTTCTTAATAGTATTACCAAATATTCCTTGTTCAATCTCTTCAACTATCCTTTTACAAAAAATATCCTTTTTTGTAAGTCCTTCATATAAATCTAAATTGGTAAGAAAATGAAATGTTAAATTAAAAATCGATTCTTTAAAATTTTCAACATTTTCTTCCTCACCTACTTTAAATAGTTTATCGTATATTTTTGAATATCGTACGAAAGGGTTTACTTCTATTATTTCATGATTATCAGATTTTCTTAAAATATAATCATTAATTATAGCTGTATTGATTTCCATATACGGTGATATGATATTGCTCTTCACGAACCTTCTATTTTCTTTTTCTGCATTATTTGCAAATGTAAGATATATCCAACTATACTGATATACTTCATTTTTAAGTAATTGATTCATCTTACATCCCCCAATGTAAATCAAATTATAAAAACAAGTTTTCTCTATAGTTATATATTATATCTTTTTTTAATTTTTTGCAAGAGTTAATTTTAATTTTTTGAAATAACTTTATTAAGGCTGTAAATATCAATGTTCACATCCACTGTAACCTCTAATTCAGCTAATGAATTAAGTTTTTCTACGCCTTCCTTCGGTGATTTCCATCTATATGGTGTCATGTTAAATAAATTTTTTATATCATCTCCGTACACCATTTTCTTATAAAATAAATTTTCTCTTGATATTAAAGTAAATTTCTCTTTTAGTTCATCGTTTGGATCACTATTTTCATACTTTATTATTGGATAGACAACTTTCTTTATGTCTACTAGATGATCTTTATTCGGTGTCACAACTACAAGAAATCCTTGATTTTTAATAATACGTGCAAATTCATCTGGAAATATTTTACAAAAAAGAACTGTTAAATAATCAAAGCTATTATTCTTAAATGGTTGTGCTGATGCACTTGCAACAAACCAATTTATTTTTTTATATGTTTTAGCACCTTTCATAACTGCTTCTTTCGATATGTCTAATGCATTTATTTCGAATTCTTTTAGGCATTCTTGCATTTTATTTGTGTAATAGCCTTCTCCCGATCCTATATCTAACAATCTTCTCGTGTGAGCCTTATTTATAGCTTCTTCATCCCCAAGATTTGCTAATAAAACTTCATTCACTTTCGATGAAATTTCTTCATAAAATCCTTTTTCTAGAAATTCTCTTCGTGAATTCACCATTATTTTATCATCACCTGAATTTTTCGAGTTTTTTCCAACGTGTAAATTTAAATATCCTTCTTTTGCATAGTCGAAACTATGTTTATTTTTACATGTAACTCCTTTATTTGTTCCTAATCTATCTTTCAATTCCCCTTTACAAATAGGGCATACTAATATATTCATATTTATATCCTCACAGTTTTCTTATTTTTTTGCACACGGTATTCTAACATTTTTCAAAGTTAAATCTAAGTTTTTATCTATATAATCACTAGTGACCAATGGGAAAAGTTTAAAACCTTTTTTCTTCATAACTCCTTAAAGGCCGCTTTGCCAGAGCGGTCTTTTCTTTTATTTACATAAATTACAACGAAAAAATGTTAATTGATTACACTTTTACGAAGGAAAAAATGTAACCTACTTAATCTTTCTATCCTTTATATCTATAGAGTCCAAATTAATATGACAATACCCACCCGGATTTTTATCCAAATAGTCTTGATGGTACTCTTCTGCACTCCAAAACTTTCTACTCTCATCAACATTTTTAACTTCTACAACAATTGGATTACTATAATCCTTTTTCTTTTCTTCAATAAACTTATTAATTTTATCTTTGTCTTCATTTGTATAGTAATACACACCTGTTCTATATTGAGTTCCTCTATCGTTTCCCTGTTTATTTAAAGATGTTGGATCTATTATCTTAAAGTATTCTTCTAAAATTTTATCTAATGAGATGATACTTTTATCATATTCAATATAAACAGCCTCTGCATGATTAGTATCCTCATAGCAAACTTCTTTATATGTTGGATTACTTGTATTTCCATCAATGTAACCAACTTCTGTATTCTCAACACCATTTAGCCTTTGAAAGTAGGCTTCTACACCCCAGAAACATCCCCCAGCTAGAATAATTTTTTCTGTATTATCCATAATTATCATCTCCTAACTTATTATATCATTATTTCTATATTTTATATATTCTTTTGGTAAAACTTGCTTGTAGAAATAGAACAAATATGTTAGTATTGATTAAAATTTAAAATTAATAGGGAGCCACAATATGAAAACAGCAGGATTACTAGGTGGAATGAGCTATGAATCTACCATTCAATATTATAAATTGATAAATAAAAAAATCAACAACAGACTAGGAAACTTAAACTCTGCAAAGATACTACTTTATTCTTTTAATTTTGAAGAAATAGAAGCACTTCAACGTAATGGTGAATGGGATAAATCTGGAGACCTTATGGGCGTGCAAGCAAAACATCTTCAAGATGCAAATGCTGACTTTATAGCTATTTGTACTAATACTATGCATAAATTGATTGATAATATAAATAAACATATAAATATTGATATCCTTCATATTTCAGATGCGGTTGGTACAGAAATAAAGAAACATAACTTGAAAAATGTTCTATTATTAGGTACTAAATTTACTATGGAAGAGGATTTTTATAAAAAGATTCTGGTTGAAAAATACGGAATCAACGTTACTATTCCTAATGAAAATGATAGAAATACAATTCATGATATAATTTACAAAGAACTATGTGTTGGAATTACAAATGAATCATCTAGAAATAGCTTTTTAGATACAATTACTAAATCAATAAATACTGAAAACATTGATGGAGTTATTCTAGGATGTACTGAAATTCAAATGTTAATAAATCAAGAGGATTTTGACAGTATCAAAATATTTGATTCTACTGAAATTCATTGTGATTATATAGTCGATAATATGCTTAAATAATAAATCCCAACATTTATATGTTGGGATTCTATTCGTTTGATTATTTAATTTTATTTTGTCTATTCAATTCTTCTTCTATTGCCCTTTTCATTTTAGTTAAACCACCAAAATATCTGTTAATTGTCGTCTTTCCAGGCAATCCTAGTTTCTCACTGCCATATTCAATATCTACTGGAAATCTATTATTTTTCTTATGAAACTTTAAAATAATTTCTGTTATTGTTTCCTTTGAATAAATTTTTCTAGTATATAGTATTTTTTTATCATAAAACCCTAACGCCTCTTTTACTCCCTTTTCCCATGAACCAAAGCTTTTTCTTACCTGATCGTATTGCTTAAAAGTAGAAGATAAAATTTTTCCATTTTCCTTATAATGTTTTTGAATAAGTTTGATAAGATCTTTTTTTGAATATTTAAATTGACTATTTTTAAATCCAAATATTGTTTCCACAGCCACAGCCCATGAACCAAAATATTTAACTACTAGTTTTATATGTTTGAAGTCCTTACTTTTGATAGTTCCATTTTTTTTATAATGCTCTTTCATTAAATTTATAATTTCTTCTTTTGTATAACTTTTTATGTTAGAAATTCCTAATACCTCATTCAGCCCATTCTTCCAACTCCCAAAATACTTTATCACAAGTGCTAGATGTTTAAAATCATCTGCTCTTATGCTCCTATTTTTTCGATAATGATTTTTCATTAAATCAATTACTTCTTCTTTCGTATATTGTGGAAAATTATTGATTCCTAAAACTTCTTCTGTTGCATGACTCCATGATCTATAATATTTCTTGATTTGACTTATATGTGGGAATTTTCTTCTATTTACTACACCCTTCTCTTGATATTCTCTTTTTATAGCTTCTATTACTTCTTCTTTTGTTAGAACATATCTATTTTGTCTAATACCTGCAGCTTTTAGTGCTTTTAACCAACTCCCAAATGACCTTATGGCTAAATGACTATGTTTAAATTCTTTGGCTTTTATTTCTCCATATTTTTTATAATGTTCTCTCATTCTTTCCGTTATATCTTCTTTTGTATAATTGTTAATTTTATTTACAAATCCTAAAACTTCAATCATTGCATTTTCCCATGAACCAAAATATTTCCTTACATATTGAGTGTGTTTAAATGTATCTTTAGTAACTTTACCATTTTTGTTATATTGTTCTCGTATTTTCTCTATTATTTCTTCTCTTGTATAGCTTACCCTCACTTTGCTTTTTCCTAATGCCATTTCTACAGCATTATTCCATGATCCAAAAAGTTTTATAGCTTGGCTTCCATATTTAAAATTTTTATGAGTTACTTGCCCATTTTTTTGATATTCTTTTTGTATTTCTTCTATTATTTCCTCTTTTGTTAATTTTTTTCTTTTCAGTTCTTCCATGGCTATATCTAATGCTTCATTCCACCCAATTGATTTTTCTACTTCTTCATATTCAGGGAAATCTACAACTGATATTCCTCCATACGTTTCAAAATGTTTTTTTATTTTATTTATTAGTTGTCTATCTCTTCCTAATATTTTCTTAGATACACTCATTTTAATACCTCTATTTTAAATTAGTTAATAAAATTATTTACTTCTTTTTTTCTGCTCTTGTTCTGTAAGCAACAAATAAACTTATAGCGGGGATTACTGTTAAAATAATTCCTTCAATTTTATGATTTGTTTTAAATGAATACCATACTAAAAGAGAACTTATAGCGAACATGAAAAGTGAATTCATGTGCATTTTTGCAAGTCTTTTTTCTTCTGTATCGTATTTACCTGGTTTATCTTTATTGTTTATATTACTCATGGAATTTTCCTCCAACATTTTATATTTCATACCCATTGTTTCTCAATGATTCTACTGCTCTTTCAAGGTTTTTCTTCTCAATCATAATGTAGTCTGTGTTATATGTTGATATTACAAAAACGCTAATCTTCAAAGTTTTAAGTATTTCAGTTATTTTGTATAGTATTCCTACTAGTGAAAAATCCAATACTTCATCAACTTTTATATTAACATAATTAGTGTTTAATTTGTCTATTTCTGTAGACTTAAACAAATCTAGTTTTCTTTCTTCAATGACGACACTTATTTCATCTTCGGTGTATGTTATTGAAAAAAATCCACCTTCATAATGTTGCAAATTAATTACAAAATCTCTATTTTTAAAATTATTATTTAGTTTTACTATTGAGTATTCCCCGTCTAATACTTTCAACTTCATAGAAACCTCCTAGAATAATCCACTTATTTTCCCATCGCTATCAACATCAATTCCTTCTGCTGCTGGCTTTTTAGGGAGCCCTGGCATATCTATTATTTCTCCAGCCATTACAACTAAGAATCCTGCTCCTGCAGATAACCTTACTTCATTAATAGTTACCTCAAAATCCGTTGGCCTACCTAGTAAAGTTGGATTATCTGATAATGATTTTTGTGTTTTTGACATACAAATTGGTAAATTAGAATATCCTAATTCTTCGTATTTTTTTATATCATTACTTGCTTTAGTAGTAAATTTAACACCATTTGCACCATAAATTTCAGTAGCAATTGTTAATATTTTTTCTTTTGTCGCTGCTTTCAAGTCGTATAATGGAGTATATTTGATTTCAGAATTTTCATTTTCTTGCAATGCTTCCATAACTAAGTCAACAAGATCAAAACCACCCTCTCCACCTTTTGACCATATTTCACAAAGTGCAACCTTCACACCTTTTTCTTCACAAAATTTTTGTATTATATCTAGTTCATTATCTGTATCTGTTATAAATTTATTTATTGCAACTACTACTGGTAAATTGTACTTTTGCATATTTTCTATATGTTTTTCTAAATTCACAAGACCTTTTCTTAATGTTTCTAAATTCTCACCTTTTAGAATTTTATCTCCACCATGATGTTTTAATGCTCTCGCTGTTGCAACAATAACCACTGCGTTAGGGTTAAGTCCTGCTACTCTTGATTTAATATCAAGAAACTTCTCTGCTCCTAAATCTGCTGCAAATCCTGCTTCTGTAACAACATAATCTGATAATTTCAATGCCATTTTTGTTGCTAATACAGAATTACATCCATGTGCTATATTTGCAAATGGCCCACCGTGTATGAATACTGGTGTATTTTCTAATGTTTGTACTAAATTTGGTTTTATTGCTTCTTTTAATAATGCTGTTACTGCACCTTGTATTTTAAGATCTGAGACTTTTAATGCACTTCCAGAACGAGTGTAACCGAATACAATTTTTCCTATTCGTTCCTTCAAGTCATCTAATGATTCAGCAAGACAAAATATTGCCATAATCTCTGAAGCTACTGTTATTTGAAACGATGATTCCCTTGGAATTCCATTAATTTTGCTACCTAGACCCACAATAACTTCTCTAAGTGCTCTATCATTCATGTCAATTACTCTTTTCCATGTTATTCTTGTAACATCTATATCTAATTCATTTCCATGTGTTAAATGATTATCTATACATGCTGAAATCAAGTTATGAGCAGTTGAGATTGCGTGTAAATCTCCTGTGAAATGTAAATTTATATCTTCCATTGGAACAACTTGAGAATATCCACCCCCTGTTGCACCACCTTTCATTCCAAATACTGGTCCTAAAGAAGGTTCTCGCAGTGCAGCAATTGAGTTATATCCCTTTTTATTAAGTGCTTGAGTAAGCCCAACAGTTACTGTTGATTTCCCTTCTCCCGCAGGTGTTGGAGTAATTGCTGTAACTAGTATCAATTTCCCATCTTTATTATCTTTATTCTTTTTTAAGACACTTAGCTCAACTTTTGCTCTATACTTTCCGTGCTGCTCATAATCGTCTTCTTCTAGACCCATTTTTAGTGCTATTTCATTTATTCTTTTCATGTTAGCAGCTTGTGCAATTTCTATATCAGTCATTTTTTATCCTCCCAATACAATAATAAATTTAGCGCTCATTTTTTCCATTTTTTGAGCCTTATTTCTCCCCTACATCAATTTTCTTCGTTTTAATATTCTCCACATAACATAAACCAAGACCATTACTAATCCTATTATCATGAATATTACCCATGTATCACCCATGAAAGGTAATTTAATATTCATACCATAAAATCCAAATATCGCATTCGGTATTGTTGCAATTATTGTAATTGCTGCTAAGAATTTCATAGTTACATTCATATCATTTGCAATGTATGATGAATATGTTTCACGTGTTGTTTTACATATTTCAACATATGTTGATGAAAGATCAATCGTAAAGTTTATTTCTTGCTGTATTCTTAATAAATATTCTGAATAAATAGCAAATTCTTCTTCCTCATCGATATTATCGACTATAAAATCAATATTTCTAAGTGCTAAATTAAAAATAGCAAATCCTTGTTCAATCTCAACTAAGTCAATTAACTTGTTGTTATTTTTAGACTTATGTAAAAGTGTTTCAACTAAATCATGCCCTGCAATTAGAAACCTTATGTGTTTATATAGCATTTGCACAACATGGTGAAATATAACAAGTAAGAAATTTCTATTATCAATAAATGATGTCTGTGTTTCCAAATACGAAGTAATAAATGTTTCCAGCTCTTGCGTGTATTTTTCTTGGAGCAACACAATTTGATCATCTTTATATAATACTACTAATGGGATTAACTCCGCATTCATAGTTGATTTTATATCATTACCATCTTCATCTTTTTCATAGTTTAACTTAGGATAGTATATTTTGTATATTTCCCAATCTGATTTTGTCATTCTAGGTGTAAATACTTCTTCATTTATCGTATCTCTAAGTCTTTGCTCTTTTATATTAAGCTTTTTAGATAAGATTTGATATTCTTCACTCGTAATATTATATGAAAACATAATCTCGTTGCTTGTGAATTCATCAGTTGATTCTTTATTTTTAACCTCTTCTACATAGAAATTTTTTATCATATACTACCCTTCATTTTACTTAAAATAATGTTTGCTGATTCGTTAGTGATAACTCTGGTAAACATCCGTAATGTTTTAGTAAATCTGTAACTGTTTTGTTTAATTTAGTTCTCTTCATTAAATCTTCTACAGATATAAATTCACCTTTTTCTCTTTCATTTTCGACATTTGAAGCAACCGATTCACCTAATTGATCCATTGCTATCAATGGTAGTCGTATTTTTCCATCCTCAATTATGAATGCTCTTGCTTTTGACTTATAAATATCAATTTGTAATATTTCAATCCCTCTATAATGCATTTCTATTAATATTTCATATAACGCGTACTCTTGTTTTTCTTTAGAATTAAGTGTTTTCCCAGGTAATTCATATTGTTTTTTCAATTCTTTTAATTCAGTAATTGTTTTAAACATTGTTGAGACGTTATAATTATCAACTTTTCTGTTAAGGTATGCTGTATAAAATTCGATTGGATGATGCACTTTGAAATATGCAATCCTAACTGCCATCATTACATAAGCAACTGCATGTCCTTTAGGAAACATATATTTTATTTTTTCGCATGATTCAATGTACCAATCTTTTATTTTATGCTCTTTCATAAGAGTTGCATACTCTTTCCATTTTTCTTTATTCTTTGTTGGTTGCCCTTTTCTTACAAATTCCATTATCGCAAATGCTACCGATTTCTCAACACCGTGATCAATCAAATAGTTCATTATATCATCCCGTACTGATATTACTTCTCCTATTTTTGCAGTCCCATTACGTACGTATTCTTGTGCATTATTTAGCCACACATCAGTTCCATGTGATAATCCTGATATTCTTGCTAATTCTGCAAATGATGTAGGTTTAGTGTCAACTAACATCTGTTTTACAAAAGATGTCCCAAATTCAGGTATTCCAGAAGTTCCGACCGATGAGTCTATTTGTTCTTTAGTAAGCCCTAATGCCTCTGGTGTAGTAAATATACTTATTACTTTTGCATCGTCTAACGGTATGTTATATATATCAAGTCCTGTTAAATCTTGCAATATTCTAAGTGTTGTTGGATCATCATGACCTAATATATCTAATTTTACTAATTGCTCATCCATAACATGGTAATCAAAATGCGTTGTTATTGAATCTGATTTCATATCATTTGCTGGTTTCTGTATTGGTGTGAACTCATAAATAGACTTGTTTTTTGGCACAACAATCATTCCACCAGGATGTTGAGCTGTTGTCTTCCTAGCTCCTTCGCATCCTTTTGCAATTCTCAATACTTCTGCATTTCTCTTAGTTGCCCCTATTTCTTCAAAATACTTTTTAACATATCCAAATGCATTTTTTTCTGCAAGTGTATATATTGTCCCTGCACGAAATACGTGGTCTTTTCCAAATAATTCTTCGGTATATCTATGTATTTCTCCTTGATACTCTCCTGAAAAGTTAAGATCAATATCTGGGACTTTATCCCCATCAAATCCCATGAATACTTCAAACGGTATTGCATGGCCATCTTTAATATATTTTGTACCACATACTGGGCAATCTTTATCTTCTAGATCTACTCCACTACCTTCTACATTTTTAAATTCGCTATTTTTACATTTTGGACATCTATAATGTGGATATAATCCATTAACTTCTGTTATTTCCATGAAAAATGCAACAACAGAAGATCCAACTGATCCCCTTGAACCAACTAAATATCCATTATCTACTGATTTTTTAACAAGTTTTTGTGCAATTAAATACAATACTGCAAAGCCGTTCCCAATTATTGAATTAAGCTCTTTTTCTATTCTTTCTTCAAGGAACTCTGGTAATGGATTTCCATATAATTCATATGCTCTCTCGTATGTCATGTTCCTAACTTCTTCTTCTGCACCTTCTATTTCAGGTGGATAGAATCCTTTAGGAATAGGTCTTACAACCTCAATCATATCATTTATTTTATTAGTATTTTCAACAACAACTTCATATGACGAATCCTCACCTAAGTATGAAAATTCTTGTAACATTTCATCCGTCGTTCTAAAGTATAATTTCTTATCATGAATATAGTTTCTGTGTCCCATTCCACTTCCAAGTATTAATACACTTCTATTTATAGCTTCTTTTTCTTCAAAATATTGTACATCTCCTGTTGCAACAACTATCTTATTTAATTTTTTTCCTAGCTCGTAGAAATATTTATTCATTTCTATAATAATTTCAAGACTTTCTATCTCTCCATTTGACGCTAAGTCAATGTAATTAGTCACTGGATGAATCTCAATATAATCATAAAATTCTGCTCTTTCTTCAATTTCTTCTTTATCTATTCCTCTTAAATACATATTTGCAAGCTCTCCAGAGTTTTGAAATACTGCTGATGCGGAACTTGCTAGTAATAAATTCTTTCTAAGTTTCATAAGCAATGTTTTTGGTATCCTAGGTTTCCTATTTCCAAAATGTTCGATGTGTGATAATGAAACTAACTCATACATATCACGTAATCCTTCTTGATTCTTTACTAAAATCATAACATTGAATGTATCTGCATTCTGCACATTTGTCTGTATTTGCTCATTGATCTCTGTTAACTTCAATACACCTCTGCTAAGAATCATACTAAGTAATTTTTGAAATACTTCTGATGTTGCAAGTGCATCGTCTATCGCTCTATGATGATTATCTAGTGATACTTTGAAATAATTAGATAGCGCTTTAAGATTATATCTTTTCAAATCTGTCAATAATACTTTTGCCCAATGAAGTGTATCAATTACACTTGGTGCATACTCGAGATTTTGTTGTTTTGCTTTTTGCGTAATAAATCCTACATCAAACTTTGCATTATGTGCAACAATCGTTGTATTTTCACAGAATTCTAAAAATTGTGGTAATACTTCTTCTATTTTTGGCGCATCCTTCACAATGTCATCCGTAATTTTTGTCAAATCAATTATAACTTGTGGTATTGTTACTTCAGGATTTATAAATGTAGAAAATTTATCTATAACTTCTCTACCTTTTAACTTGATTGCACCAATTTCTATAATTTTATCATTATATGGATCAAACCCCGTAGTCTCAATATCAAAAACAACATAGATTTCTTCTTCTATGTTCTTGTCTTTAGGTCTTGTTATCATTTCCTGTTCATCATCAACAACGTACGCTTCTAATCCAAAAATAACTTTAAAATCATCGCTCGATTCTTTAAATGCAAATGGATAAGCATGTGCTACACCGTAATCTGTTACTGCCACTGCTTTATGTCCAAACTCTTTTGCTTTCTTTACAAGTGCTTTTGCATCTATATTTGATGACATTTCACTCATATTTGTATGCGCGTGTAACTCTACCCTTTTAATTTCTGCATTGTCCACTCTAGTACGAGTTCTTGATTCTATAACATCAACTTTTTGTGCCATAACATAAAGTTCTTGAGTAAATCTATCTTGATCAAATTTACCTGTTACTTTTACCCATTTCCCTAAACTTATAGATACTTCATCGTTTTTATTATTCAAAAACATTCTTCCAGTTATAGAATCTGTATGATCTGTTATCCCAAAATCTACCTTTAGTCCACCAGTTCTAGTTTCTGTTATGTTAAGATCAAAAATTTCACCCTCTAACGCGATGTTTTCACCTACATTGATAGTTTCTAACACATCAAATCCGATTGCCTCCATATCAGGGACTTTCTTACGAAAATTTGAATATGCAGGTTTATTGTTTTGCTGTTGGTTAAACTGTTGAGATTGCGTAGGAGCTTCGACTTTTACTTCGACTGTTTTTTCTAAATCTTCTCCAATTTTGTCTATTTTTTTCATTTCATCTTCAAAATTTCCATCTATGAATTTTACAATGAATTTCTTATTTGTGACATTGAATATTTTTCTTCTTATTTCTTCATCAACTTTCATCTCTTTAATCTGCTCAAGTACTCTATCTGTAGGTAATTTTACAAAAATATTTTTCTCATGTGAGTGCACTTCATACATCGAAAATAAGAACTGATGTCTTTTACTTTCAGTTTTATAATTTTCTATTATAAATTTGATGAGCTTATCTAGATTCTCATCCAAAATATTCTCATCTATTGTAAATTTTATTTTTAAATTGATTTCATTATCAAATTTTTTATTAATTACTTCTCGTAAATCCTCTATTTCATTAAGTGCATCATAGTTATTTATTTTTGCAATTATTTCCATTTCTTTTTTTATTGCAAATAAATTTATATGCTCTATAACAAAATTTTTAATATCTAATTTCAGATGTGCTGCATCTGATGGTTTTAATTTGAAATATTTCCCTTTATTCATTGTATTTCCTGCCTTTTATACAGTATTTTCCTGTTTTTTATTTACCTTATTATTATACCAAATTCTATGGGAAAAGTCTTTAAAATATTCAAATTGAAAACAAAAGCTCTCAAAATTAATTGAGAGCTTTCTTTATTATTTTATATATGAACAACAGTAATCTGCTATTTCAAGTACTTTGATTGAGAATTTAGAATTTGCAGGTACTTCGAATGATTCTCCCGCATTACAAGTTTTCCATTCAGTCTCATTTGGTAATAAAATTTCTGTTTTCCCTGCTAATATTTCCATTATTTCTTTATCTGCTGTACCAAATTCATATTCCCCAAGCATCATTATTCCTAATGTTTTCTTTTCTCCATCAGCAAACAATACAGTTCTGCTTGTCACTTTCCCATCAAAGTAAATATTTGCTTTTTTAATTACTGATACATTTTCAAATTTTTCCATTATTTCCTCCTATTTTTATTTCCATAATTTCCCTTTAAGTTCATTAGCAATTTCTTCGGTCTTTTTCTCACTACTTTCTTCAAGATCAAGTATTTCTTTTAAATTAAAGTACTTTAATCCCATAAGTCCACCTTTACTTT
>JAGOYM010000043.1:0-6183 GCA_018059165.1 Leptotrichiaceae bacterium
TCTTTAGTCACACAACAACCACTAGGAGGAAAAGCACAATTTGGTGGACAAAGACTTGGAGAAATGGAAGTTTGGGCACTGGAAGCATATGGAGCATCAAACATTTTACAAGAGATGTTAACAGTAAAATCTGATGATATTACAGGAAGAACTAAAACATATGAAGCAATTGTAAAAGGGCAACAAATGCCTGAAGCAGATGCACCTGAATCATTTAGAGTATTAATAAAAGAATTTCAATCTTTAGGATTAGACGTAACTTTGTACGATAAAGAGGGAGATACAATAGAGTTAGATAAAAATATTGATGGATAAATACAAATTGTTTAGGAAATTGCGAAATAAACAAAATAATGGTTGAGGAGGCTCTTATTAATGAGTATAAGAGATTTTGATAGTATTCAAATTAAATTGGCTTCACCTGAAAAAATAAGAGAATGGTCTTTTGGTGAAATAAAGAAAGCTGAAACTATAAATTATAGAACATTGAAACCTGAAATGGACGGATTATTCTGCGAAAGAATATTTGGACCATCTAAGGATTATGAATGTGCGTGTGGAAAATATAAAAGAATGAGATACAAAGGTATAACATGTGAGAAATGTGGGGTTGAAGTTACAACTTCAAAAGTTAGAAGAGAAAGAATGGGGCATATAGAATTAGCAACTCCAGTAGCACATATTTGGTATTCAAAAGGAACACCTAATAAAATGAGTTTGTTATTAGGGATAAGTACAAAAGAATTAGAATCAGTTTTGTATTTTTCAAGATATATAGTTACTGATAAAGGAGAAACGACACTTGAAAAAGGCCAAATATTAACAGATAGAGAATATAAGTTATATGAAAGCCAATTCAAAAAGGGGTTTACAGCAAAAATGGGTGCTGAAGGAGTATTAAGACTATTAGAAGAAATAGACTTAGCAGCACTTGAGAAGGAATTAGAAAAAGATATGGAGATTGTAAATTCATCTCAAAAAAGAAAGAAATTAGTTAAAAGATTGAAAATAACTAGAGACTTAGTACACTCAGGAAATAGACCTGAATGGATGATTCTTACAGTTTTACCAGTAATACCAGCCGATTTAAGACCTATGGTACAATTAGATGGTGGAAGATTTGCAACATCAGACTTAAATGATTTGTATAGAAGAGTTATTAATAGAAATACAAGATTGAAAAAATTGATTTCAATAAATGCACCTGAAATTGTAATAAAAAATGAGAAAAGAATGTTACAAGAGGCAGTAGATGCATTAATAGATAATGGTAGAAGAGGAAAACCTGTCGTTACACAAAATAATAGAGAACTTAAATCTTTATCTGACATGTTAAAAGGAAAACAAGGAAGATTTAGACAAAATCTTTTAGGAAAACGTGTGGATTATTCAGGAAGATCAGTAATTGTTGTAGGACCAAATTTGAAAATGAATCAATGCGGATTACCTAAAAAAATGGCATTAGAATTATATAAACCATTTCTTATGAGAGAACTAGTTAAGAGAGAAATAGCAACAAATATTAAAATAGCTAAGAAAATGGTTGAAGATGAAGATGAAAGTGTATGGGAATTAATAGAAGAGATAATAAAGAATCATCCAGTATTATTAAATCGTGCTCCTACACTACATAGATTATCTATACAGGCATTTGAACCAACACTTATAGAAGGTAAAGCAATAAGGTTACACCCATTAGTATGTGCGGCATTCAATGCAGATTTTGATGGGGATCAAATGGCAGTACATTTAGTATTATCACCAGAAGCACAGATGGAAGCAAAATTATTAATGCTTGCAACTAATAATATAATTGCACCATCGAGTGGAAAACCAATTGCAGTACCATCTCAAGATATGGTAATGGGATGTTATTATATGACAAAAGAAAGAAAAGGTGAAAAAGGAGAAGGTAAAGTATTCTCTAGTAAAAACCAATTAATAACTGCTTATCAAGCAAAACAAATAGGAACACACGCGATTATAAAAGTTAGAATTGATGAAGAAATAGTAGAAACAACACCAGGAAGATTGATGTTTAATACAATGTTACCAAAAGAAGTAAGAAATTATGGTCAAACATATGGAAAAGGTGAATTAGGAACATTAATAGCGGAATTATATAAAAAATATGGATTTGAAAAAACGTCTGATTTAATAGATAAAATAAAAAACTTTGGATTTCATTATGGTACTTTAGCAGGAATAACAGTTGGAATAGAAGATTTAGAAATTCCAGAATCTAAAAAACCTATATTAGAAAAAGCAGAAAAAGAAGTTACTGCTGTTGAAGAACAATATAAACAAGGTATTTTAATCGATGAAGAAAGATATAGAAGAACTGTTGCAATTTGGTCAGAAGCAGTAGATAAAGTAACTAAAGAAATGATGGATAATCTTGATGAATTCAACCCGGTATATATGATGGCAAATTCAGGAGCCAGAGGATCAATAGCACAAATGAGACAACTTGGTGGTATGAGGGGATTAATGTCAGATACACAAGGAAGAATTATCGAAGTACCAATAAAGGCGAATTTTAGAGAAGGTCTTAATATACTAGAGTTCTTTATGTCATCACATGGAGCGAGAAAAGGATTAGCGGATACGGCATTAAGAACAGCCGATTCAGGATATCTAACAAGAAGACTTGTTGATATTTCACATGATGTGATTATTAATTCTGATGATTGTGGAACAGCAGAAGGAATTATAGTTTCAGACTTAGTTGATTCAGGGAATGTAATTGAAAAATTAAGTGAAAGAATATATGGAAGAACATTAGCTGAAGATTTAATACATGAAGGTGAATTAATTGCAAAAAAAGACACATTAATAATGGAAGATTTAATAGAAATAATAGAAAAACTAGAAATAAAAGAAATAAAAATGAGAACACCATTGACTTGTAAATTAGAAAAAGGAGTTTGTAAGAAATGTTACGGACTTGATTTATCTAATCATAAGGAAATTCTTAAAGGAGAAGCTGTTGGAGTTATCGCAGCACAATCTATAGGAGAACCAGGGACGCAGCTTACCATGAGAACCTTCCATACGGGTGGGGTTGCACAAGCAGCATCGGTTCAGTCAAATATAAAAACAGATGCGAATGGAAAAGTGAAATTAAAAGATGTTAAAGTACTTACAAATGAAGCAGGAGAAGAAATAGTTGTTTCACAAAATGCGAGAATAATCATTGGAAAACAAAGATATGAAATACCTTCAGGATCAGCACTTAAAATAAAAGATGGACAGTCAGTTACAAAAGGCCAAGTTTTAGTTGAATTCGATCCATATCACGTACCGATAATAACATCTGTCGAAGGAAAAGTTGAATTCAGAGATATATATGTAAGAGAAAATATAGATCCAAAATATAATGTAATTGAAAGAATAGCGATTAAACCAGTTGAAAGTGGAGATGTCAATCCAAGAATAGTTATTTATGATAAAACTAAAAAACTGGCAGAATACAATATTCCTTATGGAGCCTATTTAATGGTAAGAGAAGGGGATAAAGTAAAAGTTGGACAAATAGTATCTAAAATAATAAAATCTGGAGAAGGAACGAAAGATATAACTGGAGGACTTCCAAGGGTTCAAGAGTTATTTGAAGCAAGAAATCCAAAAGGTAAAGCAATATTATCTGAAATAGCAGGAAGAATAAATCTTTCTGATAAAAAGAAAAAAGGTATGAGGCTTATCTTAATTGAAGATCCAGAAACAGGAAAAATGATAAAAGAGTATACAGTACCAGTTGGAGAACATTTAGTAGTTACAAATGAGATGTTAATTGAAAAAGGTGCAAAAATAACAGATGGACCTATATCACCACATGATGTATTGAAAATAAAAGGATTAGTTGAAGCGCAACAATTTATTTTAGAATCAGTGCAGCAAGTATATAGGGAGCAAGGTGTTTCAGTAAATGATAAGCATATAGAAATTATAGTAAAACAAATGTTCCAAAAAGTAAAAATAAAATACTCTGGAGACTCATTATTTCTAGAAGATGAATTAGTTGATAAAAAATCTATAGATAAAGAGAATGAGTTATTAGCATCAAAAGATAAGAAATTAATTCAATATGAATATGTTATACAAGGAATAACTAAAGCAGCAGTAAATACAGAAAGCTTTATTTCTGCTTCCTCATTCCAAGAAACAACAAAAGTACTTGCAAATGCAGCAATTGAAGGAAAAGTTGATAGATTAGAAGGATTGAAAGAAAATGTAATTATAGGTAAGAAAATACCTGGAGGAACAGGGTTTAAAGATTATAAAGACTTAGATATAGAGATAAAGAAATCTCATAAAGTCGTTACAGAAATTGCAGAGCAGGAGTAAACATAACAATAAAATAAACAAAGGTTGTGGGAAGTCGATTGGCTTCCCTCAATCGTAAAGTACAGAAATAAAAGGAGCTATAATGAAACCATTAAACATTGGATTTAATAACTATGTAATTGATGAAAGAATTATCAGTATAGTGGTTCCTGATACATCGCCAGGTAGGCGATTAAGAGAAGATGCCAAGAATAGAGAAGTTTTAATAGATGCAACTGCAGGGAGAAAGACAAGAGCAATATTAATAATGGATAATGGGACAATAATTCTATCAGCGATTAATGTAGAAACTTTAATTCAAAGAATAGAACAAAATGAAAAATAGCTAGAAAAGGAGAGTTCTACATGAAAGGTAAATTAATAGTGGTTTCTGGGCCAAGTGGATCAGGTAAATCAACGGCAACAAGGCTTGTTAGAGACAGACTACAAATTCCATTATCAATTTCTGCAACAACAAGATTACCTAGAACAGGTGAAATTGATGGGAAAGATTACTTTTTTTTAGAAAAAGAAGACTTTGAAAACCGTATTACAAACGGAGAGTTTTATGAATATGCATTAGTTCATGGAAATTATTATGGAACACTAAGAGAAGAAGTTGAGTCAAGAATTAATTCTGGTCAAAATGTTATATTAGAAATTGATGTACAAGGTGGATTGATTGTTAAAGAAAAAAATTCTGAAGCTATATTAGTTTTCTTTAAAGCCCCAAGTATGGAAATATTAGCAAAGAGATTGGGAGACAGAAAAACTGATTCCAAAGAAGTAATAAAATTACGTCTTGAAAATGCAAAAAAGGAATTAGATTATGAAAAAGATTATGATTATACAGTTGTAAATGATAATTTAGAAAAAGCTTGCCAAGAATTAATTAATATAATCAATAAATAAAATTCGATGGAATAAAGGGAGACAAACTATGAAAAAAGAAAAAATAACAATAGATGAATTGTTAACAAAAATTCCTAATAAATATGAATTAGCAATAGTTGCAGGAAGTGCGGCAAGAGAAGAATTCATAGATGGTGTAGAGAAATATAAAATTATGGATAATGTATTTGAAGAAATAATGAACGACGAAATTTTATTACATAATAAATAATTTTTTTGGTATGCTATTGACTATTTCGAATTATAAAATATAATAGTAGTAGTCACGTGAACAAAAAAAACTTGAGGTTAAAATATGTATAATGACAAAGAAGTACAAAAACTACTTGATAAACTTGATATAGTTCAAGTAATAAGTGAATACGTAACCTTAAAAAAAACAGGGGCTAATTATAAAGGGTTATCACCCTTTAGAGAAGAAAGAACTCCATCATTTGTTGTAAGTCCTGTAAAAAATATTTTTAAAGATTTTAGTACAGGAATTGGTGGGAATTCAATAACTTTTTATATGAAGATGAATAATATAAGTTTTGTTGAAGCAATTGAGGAACTTTCCAGAAAATATAACATTACAATGTCAAAAGTAGTCAGAAAGAATGATGAAAATAAATCAGAGTACAACAAATATTATGAAATATTATCAAAAGTAGAGAATTACTATGTTGATAATCTAATTAATAATAAAGAAGCTACTAAATATATTGAGAATAGAGGATTTACCGAGGAAGATATTAAGAAGTATAATATCGGCTTCTCAAGTAATCAGTGGGATGATCTATATAATTTTTTGACAAAAGAAGGTTATGGAGAAAAAGAATTAATTGAACTAGGGCTTATAAAGAAAAATGAAAATGGAAATATCTTTGATGTATTTAGAAATAGGATTATGTTTCCAATAGTTAACTCATACTCTAAAACTATAGGTTTTGGTGGAAGGATTATTGA
>JAGOYM010000043.1:6283-9695 GCA_018059165.1 Leptotrichiaceae bacterium
TATCAATAGAAAAAGACGAAATTCGTAGAGAATTTGAAACATTGGGATTATATAAGAGAACTAAAATTAAAAAGAAACCAGAAACATTATCAATTGAAACAAAAAGAAAAAGCAAATACGATATACTGGAAGAATCAACACTTCGTTTGATACTAAAAGCCCCAAATAAATTAAATAAATTCCAAGAAAAGAAATTCGAGAATATAATTTACATGGATTTATTTGAAAAATTAGGTAAAATAAATTTTAATATAGATAAATTGAAAGAGCAGGAATTTGAAGAAGAAGAAGAAAAAATAATATTTAATTTATCATCTGAAGCAGACGCAAAAATAGACAATATTGAAAATTATTTTAAAGATACTTTTGTAGGTTGGTTTAAGAGAGAATTGATTTTTTCAAAAGGAGAATCAAGAGAAAACCAACAGAAGTATTTAAAACTAAGGGATATAGAAGAAGAATTAAAAGTAGTTCATATTATGAATGAAATTGAAAAACTGTACGAAGAATTTAAATTACTAAAGGAGTCAGATTATGTCTGAAAAATCATCAATTAATTTAAAAGATAAGCTTTTGGAGCTTGTAAAACAAGCAAAAGAAGATAAAGTAGTCAGTTATGAAGAAATTAATTCTGTTATACCCCCAGAATTTCCGCCTGACAAATTAGAGCAATTAATAAGAGGAATAGAGGAAAAGGGTATAGCAATAGTTGATACTGCTGAAGAAAAAAAGGAAATCATGGCAGCAAATGTTAAGACAGATGGAACTGTTTCTGAAATTGAGGAAGAGGAAGTATTTGTTGAAGCTGAGATTGATGAAACAGAGGTAGATCAATTATTACAAACAGATTTAATTAAGATGGCTGAAGCACTAGACGTGGATGAGCCTATTAAAATGTATTTAAGAGAGATTGGACAAATCCCTCTGTTAAATTACGAAGAAGAAATAGAGTTAGCACAAAAAGTACTTGAAGGGGATGATGATGCTAAACAGAAATTAATAGAGTCAAATCTTAGATTAGTTGTTAGTATAGCTAAAAAACATACAAATAGAGGACTAAAAATGCTTGATTTAATTCAAGAAGGAAATATGGGATTAATGAAAGCAGTGGAAAAATTTGAATATGAAAAAGGATTTAAGTTTTCAACATATGCTACATGGTGGATAAGACAAGCGATAACAAGAGCTATTGCCGATCAAGGAAGAACTATAAGAATACCGGTACATATGATTGAAACAATAAATAAAATAAAAAAAGAAAGTAGAATAATACTACAAGAGACAGGGAAAGAGCCAACTGCAGAAGAATTGTCTAAAAAACTAGAATTACCTGTTGACAAAGTTAAAGCTATTTTAGAAATGAATCAAGATCCAATATCACTTGAAACACCTGTAGGAAGTGAAGAAGATAGTGAATTAGGAGACTTCGTAGAAGACGATAAATTCCTAAATCCTTACGATGCAACAACAAGAGTCCTACTAAAAGAGCAATTAGATGAAGTTCTGAAAACTCTGAATGAACGAGAAGAGATGGTTCTTAGATATAGGTATGGATTAGATGATGGATCACCAAAAACGCTTGAAGAAGTAGGGAAAATATTTAATGTAACAAGAGAAAGAATAAGACAGATAGAAGTAAAAGCATTAAGAAAATTGAGACACCCGAGCAGAAGAAAAAAATTAGAAGATTACAGGAGCTAGTTATCAATACGATAATAGCTCCTTTTTCAATCTATAGTGTATTCTGAACCTTACTAATAACCTTTGCGATTCCATCAGCTGTTAGTTGCTCACTTTTTCCAAAATAAGAAAACTTAAGTTTAATTCCAGCACCCATTTTGAAAACATACTTCATAAATTTCTTATCAGGTAAAAAAGGTGAGAAAAATGTAGGTGCATTCATTGTAGCAAATACTCTCATTGTTCTTCCATTAAGTAATGTCTCCATCATACCACTTTTTTTAAAATTAAATGCGAATCCAGGAAGAATAACTCTTTCAATTAATCCTTTGAATTTAGCAGGAGCTTCCCCCCACCATATATGGTAAAAAATGGCAGAATGATCAGACCATTTTAGATTTTCTTGAAAAGTAACTAAGTCAGGTTCAAGAGTTTGAATAGTTTTGTATCCATGCTCTAAAATAGGATTAAAATCCATTTTGTTTATTTTCATTATTCTAACTTCATGACCCTGAGCCGTTTTACTTTCAACGTATTTCTCAAATAACTGTGCTGATAAACTATCATCGTAATTAACAGCTAAAAATGCAAAAATTTTCAATTTAATACCTCCAATTTTGATTTGTGTATATAGGAGGGTAGCATTTTGATAGCTATTTGTCAATTAAATGGAGATAAGGAATATTATCCTTTTTTCTATATTGAAAATATGATAAAATAGTTGTGTAAGAATAAGATTATAATAAATGGAGTGATAGAAACATGATAAAGAATATAATAGAAACTATAAGAAAAGATGAAAAATTTAGCTTTGAAAAAATAATAGAGAATAACAGGATGACAGATGATGAGTACTTCGAGTTTTTAAAATTTGTATATATTGAAGGTGTACCAGAAGTTAGAACTTCAATTGATAGTACTGATCTTTTAGCCTTTGATAACGAAGATTTTTATATGGAAGAAAAAGAAATGATAAGAGCCTATTTGGAAGATGTAAAAGAAAAATATGAATTGGATGATGATAGTAATAGTACAATAGTAGAAAAAAATCTGAAAATAGCAATTAAAGAGAGTATTAACTATTCAAAGTTTGGATTTTCATTCTTAGATATAGTTCAAGAAGCAACACTTGGAGTAATAAGCGCGCTTAACTATAGTAAAAGAATAAATGATTTGAATTTAGAAGAGGGATATTTTCTGAAGAATTTTGCAATTAAATATATTTTAGAGTATCAGAAAAAACTATTGAGAGATGTGAAAGCATCGGAGTTATCTTTTGTACTTTACTTGAAAATACAAATGGAAAAAGATCAAGGAAGAT
The DNA here is from genome assembly GCA_018059165.1 of Leptotrichiaceae bacterium. GTDB lineage: Bacteria > Fusobacteriota > Fusobacteriia > Fusobacteriales > Leptotrichiaceae > JAGOYM01. The sequence continues at coordinate 9,285 of JAGOYM010000043.1, forward strand.
CAGTAGATGAGATATGTAAACAAATGGGAATAGATAAGGATTACATGGGGCAATTAGAAGAATTATTTGATGGTTATGACCCAGAAGAAGCTATTAGTAGTGAGGAATTGATGGAAAAAGCAAACTCAATAACACAAGCATACATATTAGAAAATATTCCAAAGAAGCTAAATTATATAGATGAACAAATATTAGTGCTATATTACGGACTGGATGAGAAAGTTTACAAAGAAAATGAAATAGCAAAGATGCTTAATATATCACTTTACAACGTAAATATACTAAGAGAAAAAGCACTTAACAAACTATCAATAGATTTAGTAAAAAAAGATTTTGGTACAGAAATGTACTCACAAAACTATATAAATTAGGAAGTTGAATAATATGAGACTAAAGAAGATAATTAAACAA
>JAGOYM010000012.1:0-18522 GCA_018059165.1 Leptotrichiaceae bacterium
ATATATGTACTAGCATTTAAATCCCTCCTCTACCTTTTTAATTTTATACCATATTTTTTACAATTTGTAAATATATTGTTTTTAAAATCTTATATGTAGAAAAAAAAGCAAGGATTTTAAGTTTCATTTCCTTGCTTCATATATAGTTATTTTATTTCTAAACTAATTTATTTTGCGCTTCCATAAATTCTGAATAGATATCGTCTGGGACTTCATTTTCTAATTCTATCTCAAAATGGATTGGTTTACTATTTTTATGATTTAGAGGTGTTCCTTTACCCAAGTAAATATATTTAGGTGTTTCTCCAAAGATTTTGTCTTTTGACTTTCTAACAAATATATCCCATGATTTACTTTTATCCCCAACATACGATATTAATTCTTTTCCACTATTTGAATCAATGCTTGTTCCTCCTTGACTTTCCCAAGCCATTAGTTTATTATTTATAAACTCATCTTTATAATTTATTGATTCATTTATACTCTCATCTTTTTTCAAATTTATAAACATTTGAAAAGTGTCATTCATTTTACAAACACCCTCTCTAAAACTAGCAATTGATCTTTTCATGTTACTTCCAAGTACAAGAGCTGCTGTCTTATGTGTATATGTTTGATATAATACGAGTTGATTCTTATTTTCTCCTATTTCATTATAATATCTATTTAGTAAATAATCTACAAAATCTATAAAAATTTCTTTGTCCTCATTTTTAAATTCTATTCCTAATTTAACAATATTATTCTCATCTGTAATTATTGTTTTTTCTAATCCTTGTGTATGTCGCTCTGCTGCTGTAAATCCTACATATTTCAAAAAATTATAAGCACTTAAAAATTCTTTCTCTGTTAAACCACTATTCAAAATAACTTTCTCTTTTAATTTATTATATTCAATCTCTCCATTTAGTAATATCTTTATTATCTTTAGTTCTAACGATCTTCTCAATGGCGCAATTGTCATCAAATAATTAATTCCTGACCTTACACTTGGAGATACAGAAAATATCTCTTCCCTCTCAATCATATTTACAAAGTCATAATAATTTTTATCCTTAGAATGTGTAAATTTAAGCGGATCTGGTGAATAACTATGCAACAAAAAATCTCTCAAATATATTTTTTTATTTGACTCAAATTCATTTTTAAAACTTTCGTACATATTTTTTAGATATCTTTTGCTAGAAAAATCTATTTTATCAATACTTTCGAGTATACTGTCTACAGATTTTTTATCTATTTCTATATGAACATTGTCTTTAAATCCCCATTGTCCTGATTTTATTTTTGCCCTCATTGAACTCGGATCGTATATATTTCCATCACTAAATGCATAGGTCATAACATAATTATTACTATGATTCCCTATAAAATCTAAGACTGTTAAGAATTCTTTATTTTTAAATTTACGTAATCCTCTTCCTAACTGTTGTATAAATATAGTCGCAGAATTTGTTGGTCTCAACATAAGAATTAAATTTACACCCGGTATATCTACTCCTTCGTTGAAAATATCAACAGTGAATATAAATTCTAATTCATTATTTTCATCCATTAAATTTTTTATTGAGTTACTTCGATCTATTGTACTACTTTCTCCTGTTAAAATAACAGCATTATATCCTTTTTCTTTAAATTTATCACACATATACACGGCATGTTCTTTTGTTGCACAAAAAGCTAAGCATTTTCTCTTAGATTCAGCTGTGTAGCCATACATTTCCATTTTGTTTATTATAAATTCCGATCGTTTATTAACATTTAGTTTTCGTGTCATCTCTCTCAAATTATTAAAATCTGAGGCTTCATATTCTACATCATCTGATATCCCAAAATAATGAAACGGGACTAATAAGTTATTATTTAGTGCGTTTTTCAACCGTATATTAGATACTATATTATCATCAAAATAATTATAAATATCCTTTCCATCCATTCTTTCAGGTGTTGCAGTCATTCCAAGTATAAACTTTGGTTTAAAATGATTATATATTCTTTGATGTCCATCACTTGCCACTCTATGTGCCTCATCAAATATTATATAATCAAATAAATTTTCATCTATTTTATCTATATTATTATTTATTGTTCTAGGTAATGCAAATACAAAGTCCTTATCTATTTCAAATTCACCATCACATGCGAAACCATAAGTTCTTGTTTCCAAAAATATTTCTTCAAATGTTTTTCTTGCATTTGCTGCTATTTCTTTATTATGAACGACAAAAAGTAATCTCTTCGCATTAAATGCTTTAGCATCAAATGCAGATAAGTATGTCTTCCCTGTTCCTGTTGCAGCAATCACAAGTCCTTTATTTTCAGAATCTCTTCTTAATTTTTCCAATTTTAATAGTACTTCTAATTGCATACTATTCTTTACAATCACCTTAGATGATTCATCAACTTTAATATATTTGTCTATAACATATCCTATTTCTTTATTTCTTTTGAGATTTTCATTATACATTTCTCTATATCTATCTAATGGTATTTGTGATAAATCTCTTAATTGTTCAAATTCATATATAAATCTTTTTGAGATTTCAGAATTCATATCAACGAAATTATGTAAAATCCATTCTGTATTTTCTTTTAGCCCTGCCTTTGATAAGTTATTAGAACCTACATATATTGACACATTATTTTCATGTTCAAAATAGTAGCTTTTAGCATGTAATCCTCCTGAAAATTCATTTACATCAACTATTTTAACATCTATATTTTTAAATTCCATCAATTGTTTTATTGCATAAGGTTGAGTTGAGTATAGATAGTTTGATGTTATAATTTCTCCTTTAATTCCCTTTTCATTGCATTGATTTAAAGCTTCAATTATTAATTGGAGTCCTGAGTATTTTATAAATGCAATTACAAATTTAAAACTCTTACATGTTCTAATTTCTTCTTTTAAACATTCTAAAAATTTTAAATCATTACTGTTGGTAATTAACCTTTTATCTACTTTTTGAAAATTATAATTTTGACCTTTCATTCCACTTCACCTCTCCATACATTTCTTCAATACTCCCTCAAAACAACTTCAACTGCTCTTCTTCAGGCCCTTCTTCATCTACTAGTTTTACTAAACTTGATGGATCAGATGGAAACTCGCTCAAGTATTTAAATATTTCTTCAGAATTGCACATCATATTTTTTTCTTTACACAGCTTATAAAATAAATCACTCAATTTATTGTTATTTGGGCTTTTCAATATATAATTATTCCCATATGCTTTATGATATTTCTCTTTTAAATTAGGAAAATACTTATCAAGTTTCTCATAAAAGTACTCTCTGTTCCCTTCACGCATTGTTACTCCTGCATTGAAGAACATCATTCCATGAACTCCTATTTCTGAACATTTTTCAACAATTCTTGTAATGTTTTCTTCAGTATCATTTATAAATGGTAGAATTGGACTTAACCACACTATTGTCGGTATTCCTGCATCTTTTAACTTTTGTAAAACTTCAAATCGCTCTGAAGATGTTGACACAGCTGGTTCCAAAATCTTACAAAGTTCATCATCATATGTTGTTATTGTTATCTCTACTACGCATTTTGATTTTTCATTTATTTCCTTGAGCAGATCAATATCTCTTAATATTCTTGATGATTTTGTTTGAACGCTTACTCCAAACCCATATTTACTTATTATTTCTAAACATTTTCTTGTTTGTAGTAATTTTTCCTCTAGATGTATATACGGATCACTCATTGCTCCCGTCTTTATCATACATTTATTTCTTTTTTTCTTTAGTTTCTCTTCTAAAACTTCGCTCGCATTTACTTTTATCTCAATATCTTCAAAATCATGTTGCATATTATAGCATTTACTTCGCGCATCACAGTATATACATCCGTGTGTGCAACCTCTATATATGTTCATCCAATTCTTTGAAGAAAGCATTCCTTTAACAATCTTCTCATGTGCCATGATTTTGTCTCCTTAATTCTTCTATACGTAAAAAGGCCCATTAGGCCTTTAAATTCTATTTATAGTATAATTTTGAAATATTCCTTTTTGTATAATATTTTCATTTTGCATATATTTTATAGTATTTACAATTTTATTACTATCATATTTCTCTTTCTTCCTTTTATTCCATGATACAATCCCATCAACTATTTCTTCTTCATTTGATTTGTTTTCTATATTCATCAAGTATAATATACTTGTAACTAGTTCCAATTGATCTTCAAATTCTTGATCCGAAGAATTCAATTTGTATAACTCATTAACAAGTTTTATAGATTTTATTATTGCTCTATCTTCTTTTTCTAAAGTTTCGCTCGTATATTTCTGTTCTAGATATTTCGACATTTCTTCAAGAGAAAGTCCTGATAGATTTTTATACTTCTTCAATTCATTATATAAGACACCTGTCAGTTTTGAAAAAGGTCCTTTTTTTTCTTTGTCGAATTTGAAGAAATCTCTATTCATTAAGATATCAAATAAATATATTGATTTTTGAAAAACAATATCTGTTAATTTTTCTTTACCTATACCATTTTTATATGTTTCAACTATTAATTTCAAGAGTAATAAATGTGATTTTGATAGTTTTGAGTCTAATTTCTCTGGTTCACACACATGTACAGTGAATTTCATTTCGTCTAATTGACTATAAAATATTTCAATTTCTTTCTTAACAAGATCCCAACTTAATTTTCCATTTCCTGCTCCTAAAGGAGGTAATGCAACAGTATATATGCTATTCTCAATCATATACTCTTTTAATTTATTAAGTCCAACTTGAATATATTCTATTTTTGAATTCTCTCTCCATGATGTTTTTGTAGGAAAATTGACTATTATTTTACCATCTATCTCTTTTGTAATTATTAAATCTCCTATACCAAATCTTTTCATTTCACATTCTTTTATGTATATTTTGTGATTACTGTCATATTTCTTTTTGAATTGATAGGCTAAACCTTTCCCCATTACTCCATCTGTATTTACTGGATTCACTAATATTTCTGCATCTACTTGGAAAATATCTTTTTTTATATATTCAATCATATATTTACCTCCTCAACGCTTTCTAAATAATCTTTCATTTATTGTAACTGATATATTAGAAATATTATTTTCTTTCAGGATTTTAAGTACTTCTGATTTTTTCAATTCATTTGCAACAGCAATTTCATATACTCTATCAAATGATAATTCTTCAAATATTAAGACTTCTGACATAAATAATTGCTGAACTTTTTTATCTCTATAATCAAGTCGATTATTTTCATCTAACATTTTCTGTCTGTTTTCGTCTATTTTTTTAATTAAATCAGTAAAATCATCACATTCTATACTGTATTTATTTAATGGATGAAAGCACACATACTTTCTTTCTTTATCACTTATAAGATTTTCTTTTGTGCGCAAAAATATCTTATCATCACCATATTTTTTTAATTGCTCAAAATTATAAGGTATTCCATGCTCTATTTCTAATTCTGTAATATGGAATGGAATATAATTGTCGTATTGTAAATTTTCTCTTTTTCCCAATATATCAGAATTCGCAGTATCCTTAAACTGTATTTCATTGTCACTCAATTTTTTTCTTGAAAGTAATCCATATTTTATTATAGAATCCAAGCACTTCAAAAAAGTTAAATGATGTATCATACAAAAACCCCCCGATTTTTTAATACAACTCTCTTCTATTTCCCTAATCTATAAGTATCATTTGCTATCATTAATTCTTCTGCTGTTTCTATTTTTAGTACTTTTACTTTTGAATTTGGTTTAGTTAACTCTACTGTTCCTGATGCTCTAACTGCATTTTTTTCAAAGTCAAAGTCTACACCTAAGAATTCTAGACCTTTACATATCTCTTCTCTTACTTCAAATGCATTTTCTCCAATTCCACCTGTAAATGCAATCGCATCTACTCCACCCATAGCTGCTGAATATGCACCTATGTATGATTTAACTCTATATGCAAACATTTCAAATGCTAATTTAGCTCTTTCGTCTCCTTCTTTAGAAGCTTTCATAATATCTCTAAAGTCTGAGCTGTATCCTGTTATCCCTAAAAGTCCAGATTCTTTGTTCATTCTCTTATCCATTCCTGCTGCATCAAGACCTCTTTTTTCCATAACATATAGTACTGCTGCTGGATCTAAGTCTCCACATCTTGTTCCCATCATTAATCCTTGCAATGGAGTTAATCCCATTGACGTATCAACAACTTTTCCATTCTTAACTGCTGACATACTTGCACCATTTCCTAAGTGACAAACTATTATTTTAGTTTCTTTCCCACCTATTACTTCTGCTGCTACTCCACTTACATATTTGTGTGATGTTCCGTGGAATCCGTATTTTCTAACTTTAAAATCTTCGTAATCTGCATATGGTAAAGCATACATGTATGCTTTTGGTTCCATTGTTTGGTGGAATGCCGTATCAAAAACTGCTATATTTTTCTTTCCTGGTAATAACTCTTGCATTACTTTTATTCCCATTATATTTGCCGGGTTATGAAGTGGTGCTAACGCTGATAATGCTTCTAATTTAGTTATTACTTCTTCATCAACAATTATAGAATCTGGAAAATCTTCTCCTCCATGTACTACTCTATGTCCTACAGCATCTATTTCTTCTACTGTTAAAATAACTCCATACTCTGAATTTGTTAACGTATGAAGTACTAAATCTATAGCCATTTTATGATCATCCATTTTTGATTCTTTTGCATCTATTTTGATATCTTTTACTAAATTTTTGTATGTAAATACTGGAGCTTGTATTCCAACTCTTTCACATATTCCTTTTGCCAATGTTTCTTTACTTTCCATATCTATAAATTCAAATTTTAGTGAAGAACTTCCACTATTTATTACTAGTACTTTCATCTTTTCCTCCTGTTGTATTATATTATTGTGCTGATTCAACTGATGTGATTGCAACTACTTCTACTATATCTTCTACGCTACAACCTCTTGATAAATCATGTGTTGGTTTAGCTAGTCCTTGAATTAATGGTCCTAATGCTTTCGCACCTGCAAGTCTTTCTACAAGTTTGTATCCTATGTTTCCTGCATTTAAATCTGGGAATATTAATACATTAGCTATTCCTGCAACTTTCGATCCAAGGGCTTTTTTAACTCCTACTTTTGAGACAATTGCTGCATCTAATTGCATTTCTCCATCAAAATCAAAATTTACATTTCTTGTTTTTAGAATTTCCACTGCTTGTTGTACTTTAGATACCATTGGGTGTGCAGCACTTCCCATTGTTGAAAATGAAAGTAATGCAACTTTAGGTTCTGTTATTCCTGCTGTAAATCTAGCTTTTTCAGCTGCTGATATTGCTATATCTGCCATTTGTTCTGCTGTCGGATCTGGTATAACTCCTCCATCAGAGAATACAAATACTCCGTTATCTCCGTATTCAGGTGTTTTTGTTATCATTATAAATGAACTTGAAACTGTTTTCAGTCCTGGTTTTACTCCTATAACTTGTATTGCTGCTTTAAGTACTTTAGCTGTTGGCGAGTTCGACCCTGCTACCATTCCATCTGCTAATCCCATTCTTACTAACATTGCTCCAAAGAATCTTGAATCTGTAAGCATGATTTCTCTTGCTTCTTCAATTGTCATTCCTTTTTTCTCTCTTAATTTTTGTAATTCTACAGCAAATTCTTCTGTTCTTGCATATGTTTGAGGGTCTATTATTTCAATACCTTCAACATTTGCTGCATAAATTTTCGCATCTTCTCTTATCTTTTCAGGGTTTCCTACTAATATTAATTTTGCTATTCCCTCTTTTATAACTAATTCTGCTGCTTTAAGTACTCTTCCATCTTCTGTTTCTGGTAGTACTATTGTTTTTCCTAATTTTTTTGCTTTTTCAACTAAAGTATTTGTTAACTTATCCAATTTACTCACTCCAATCATTTTTTATTTTATATATTCATTTCTATTTTCTCTAAATATTTGTTATTTTTACCTTTTTATTATACTCCTTTTTCCAATCTTATCAAGTCTTTTTTTTAATCAAATATCGCATCTACAAATTCTTTTGCGTCAAACTCTCTTAGATCATCTATCCCTTCGCCCACACCTATGAATTTTATAGGTTTTTGTAGTTCTTCAGAGATTGGGAATATTATTCCACCTTTTGCTGTTCCGTCAAATTTTGTTAATATGATACCTGTTAAATCAACTAACTCATTAAATAATTTCGCTTGTTGAAGTCCATTTTGACCTGTAGTACTGTCAATAACGAGTAGTCTTTCAAAGTTTTCTTCTCCAGTTTGTTGAATTATTATTCTATTTATCTTTTCAAGTTCTTTCATAAGATCTGTTTTATTATGTAATCGTCCTGCTGTATCTATTATTACAACATCATATCCTTTATTCTTTGCCACACTCACTGCATCGAAGACAACTGCAGCTGGATCGCTTCCATGAGATTGTTTTATTACTTCAACCCCAGTTCTTTTACCCCATTCTTCCAATTGTTCTATTGCAGCTGCTCTAAATGTATCTCCTGCTCCAACTATAACCTTTTTCCCTTCACTTTTCAATTTACTTGCAATCTTTCCTATAGATGTCGTTTTTCCTACTCCGTTAACACCTACAACTAAGATAACATTCAATTTACCTTGTTCTACTACTAACTTGTTATTCTCTTTGATTAATTTCTCTTTTAATATTTCTTTCAATTCAGCATATACATCTTCTGACGTTTTTGCTTTTACTTTCGACACTCTTTTTTCCAATTCTTCTATCGTTTTAAGTGTCATGTCAAATCCTAAATCTGACTGAATTAATAGTTCTTCTAGCTCATCATATAGTTCGTCATTAATCGGTTTTCCTACAAATAGTTGCTTTAATTTTGTAAAAAATCCTTTCTTAGGATTTACAAGTCTTTCTTTAAATGTTGCTTTCGTTACTTCTTCTGTAATTGGTACTTCAATATCTTCCAGTTCCTCGCTTAACTCAACTACCTCTGCATCAACTTCTTCTTCAACAACTTCAAGTTCCTTTTCTTCATTAACTTCGACTGCTTCTTTTTTCTTTCCTAATCCAAAAATATTTTTAAACATTGCCAACCTCCTTGTCTCTTTCAGCCTGTGATTTTTCTAAATAATACGGCTTTATGTTATGGATATCTACTTTTCTTAATATGTCTCTCTTTATCATTTCTATAAATGTTGATGCTGTTATTTTAAGATTCACATCTTCTATAAATGTAACTTTTCCTGGCACAACATTTTTTATTTTCTCTTTGTAATGAAGTACTGCATCTCCAACAAGAATATACTCATCTTCACTATTTAGTATTTTATTAAGTAAATCATCTAGTTTAATGACTGCTGCTTCCGATGTACTTTTTAGATTTCCACTAGAATAAATATATTCATTATAGTAAATTTTTTCTTTATTGGAATCAATCATCGATATTATTTTTTTATCCGTTAATGTGTTAAGAACACTAACTGATTGATATGCAAGTGCCTCTAATTCATTAACTTCAAATATAGAAACATCTCTTCCATGAAACATTCCTTTCACTGTTGCAATTGCTATTCTTACACCCGTGAAAGACCCAGGCCCTACGGACACAATTACATTATCAATATCTTCCAGTGATTTCCCTGACCATTCAAGCATTTTATCTATTTGATCAATGATTGTTGTAGAGTGTGTTTTAGATACTTCTGCTGATATCTCACACAATACGCCTTTTATGTCATCAAATAAACAAAGACTTGCCATTTTAGTTGTTGTTGTTATTCCAAATGTCAACATATTCTAATTCTCCATTTTCTATTCTATAAGTCGATACTTTTCTACTTAATTCATCATTATACTTTATTTCTACATATAACGTGTCTTCGGGCATCTCTGATAGAATGTTATTTGCCCATTCAACTATTATCAATGCTTTCTCTTCTTGCATATAATCTTCAAACCCTATTTCGTATAGCTCATCTTCATTAGTTATTCTATAAACATCAAAATGATATACTTTTACATCCCCTGTGTCATAACCTATCACATATGTGAAAGTTGGACTTTTTATATTTTCTTCAATATGAAGTTCTTTACATATTTTCTTTGTTAGCGTTGTCTTTCCTGTTCCCAAGTCTCCTATAAGACCTATACATCCACCTGTTCTGTATTTATTAGCTAGTACTTTTGCTAATTCGTCCATCTCATCTAGATTTAATATTTTGTCTCTCATTTGTATGCCTCTACTATTTTGTTTATTATTTCTGTTGTTGAAATGTTATCAACAAACGACAATATTTTAACTTCCCCACCATTTTCTTCAACTACTTTTGTTTCTGGCAAATCTTCTTTCTTGTAGTCGCCACCTTTAACATGAATTGATGGTTTCAACTTTTCTAACAATTTCTCTGGTGTTTTCTCTTCAAATATAACAGCATAATCAACAAACTTTGTTCCTAACAACATCTGTGCTCGTTGAACTTCATTATTTATTGGTCTTTTATCGCCCTTGTTTACTTTCACAGAAGAGTTACTATTTACACCTACAACTAGTACATCTCCCAATGCTTTCGCTTCTTCCAAATATGTTAAATGACCTATGTGTAAAATATCAAAAACCCCATTTGTAAATACTACTTTTTTATTTTCTTTTTTCAATTTATCAATAACTTTTCCCATTTCTTCTTGTGACAAAAGATTATCTTTAAAGCTTTTCATTGCAATACCCCTTTATAAACTTTATTTATAATATTAAAATAGTAAAATTAATCCCCTAACTAAAGCAACCAATTTTACTATATTATAACATATCTATTAAAAAATCTTTACTATTTTCTTTGACCTATTTAGTTCCAAATATTCTATCTCCAGCATCACCTAAGCCTGGATAAATATAGGCTTTTTCATTTAATCCTTCATCTATTGATGCTGCATAAATATCTACATCAGGATGTTTCTCGACTACTTTTGCTATTCCTTCTGGCGCTGCAATTATACATAGCATCGATATATTTGTTACTCCTTGTTCCTTTAAGTAGTCCATTGTATATATTGCTGATCCTCCTGTTGCAAGCATCGGATCAATTATATAAACTTTACTTTCAGCAACATTTATCGGCATTTTTGCATAATAATAAACTGGTTCTAAAGTTTCTTCATCTCTGTAAACCCCTAGATGTCCAACTTTTGCTGTTGGTACTAATTCTAAGATTCCTTCGACCATTCCTAATCCTGCTCTTAATATTGGTACTAATGTAACTGGTTGATCAAGAACTTTTGTTGTTGCTACTTGTATTGGAGTTTCTGTTTGCACTTCTCTCAATTTTAGATTCTTTGTTGCCTCATATACCATTAATCCCGCTATTTCATTTAAGCTTTCTCTAAATAGCTTAGTATCCGTGTCCTTATTTCTTAAATTTGTTAATTTATGCTCAATAAGAGGGTGCTTCAATTCGTAAACTGCCATGCTTTATCACTCCAGTATTATAAGATTTATTTAAAAAAAAACAGAGATTACTATTTTCGATAGTAACTCTGTTAATATTATAATTTGTATTTTTTCTTAAATTTGTCAACTCTTCCAGTTTCATCAAGAAATTTAGATTTTCCTGTATAAAACGGGTGAGACATTGAACTTGTAGCTACTTTAACTACTGGATATTCAGCACCTTCAAAAGTTGTTGAATCTTTTGTTGATATTGTCGATTTAGTTAAGAATTTATCTCCTGTACTTGTATCTTCAAATATTACTGTTGTGTATTCTGGGTGTATATCTTTTCTCATAGTTTTGACTCCTTTCTTATTCATAATCTTCTTTTTAGACATTTTGTACTTATCTTACCATACTTTTATCTTTTTTTCAATCACTAATTTTAGGTATTACTTTACTTTTGGTAATTTTGCTAATAATTCTTTATTTGATTTATGTTTTTTTACTAGTTCTATTAGTTTTCTTAGTGCTTCTGCTTCATTAGTTCTACTTAATTCTCTTCTTAATAGCCATATTTTTTCAAGGTCTTCTTTTTCTATTAATAACTCTTCTTTTCTTGTTCCACTCTTTAATACATCTATTGCCGGGAATATTCTTAATTCTGATAGTGATCTATCAAGTATTATTTCCATATTTCCTGTCCCTTTGAATTCTTCAAATATTACATCGTCCATTTTACTTCCTGTATCTACAAGTGCTGTTGCTATTATTGTAAGGCTTCCACCATTTTTAATATTTCTTGCAGCTCCTAAAAATCTTTTTGGATAATAAAGCGCTTTCGGATCTATTCCTCCTGATATTAATTTACCACTTGATGGAACTATTATATTATATGATCTTGCTAATCTTGTTAAGCTATCCATTAATATTACAATATCTTTTCCTTTTTCTACTTCTCTTTTTGCCATATCAAGAACATTTTCCGTTACTTTAATATGCACAATTGGGTCTTCATCAAATGTTGCAGCATATACTTCAGCATCTTTTACGTTCTCTTTTATATCTGTAACTTCTTCTGGTCTCTCATCAATTAGTAATATCCAAACTTCTGTTTCAGGGTTATTCTTTATAATATCATTTGCTAATGTTGATAACAATATTGTCTTTCCTGCCTTTGGTGGTGCAACTATTAATCCTCTTTGCCCTTTTCCTATTGGAGACATAAGATCTATTATTCTTGATGATAAACTAGCTGACCCAAGATTTAATTTCTCATCTGGATAAGATGGTATTAAGTCATCAAAATAAGGTCTGTCTCTTGATTTTTCTGGAAGATCACCATTAATAAAATCAACTTTTATTAACGCGTAGTTTTTCTCTTTCCCCATTGGTGCTCTTAGTTCTCCACAAACAATATCGCCGTTTCTAAGTCCAAACTTTTTTATTTGTGAGTTTGATACATATGCATCTGATCCTATTGTTGTTGATCTTAAGAATCCGTAACCATCCGTCATAATATCTACTTTTCCCATTCCATAGTATATCGTTCCAGCTGGATCTTCTGATAAATCATCTTTTGGTTTTGCTTCTATTTTTATTTTAGAGCTTGTTCTTCCTTTTTGTTCTATTGCTACATAATTTATCAATTCTGCTTTTGTCATACTTGAAAAATTAGGTATTTCATATTCTTTTGCTAATTTTCTTAGTCCTGTAATCTTTAATTCTAAAAGTTCTTTCATTCTTATTCCTATTCTCCTTTTTTTGCATAAAATATCTTAACTTCGTTTGGTTGTAAATAATAATTTATCTCATCTGCTACTCTTTCCATTCTATGCCCGTGTGAAATATCCAATACTCTTTCAGATCTTAATAAATTATGTAAATTAGGAACGTAAAATTCTACTCCTTCTGTTTCACATAAGTTTGCTATGACTAGAATATTTTCTTCTCCGTCATTACTTTCTCTGATATAACCGAACACTTTGTTATTATGGAAGTCATATATGTACACTTTACTATCTTCTTGAAGTATTTTGTATGTTGACTTTGTTTTGTTTATTCCTTTTATTTCGTTAGTGATATCATACGTTCCTTCTTCCCAATCTAATGGATTTGTTGTTACAACATCAATCTTTTTAGTGAATCCATATTCAAACCCAGTTGTTATTGCAATACTTGATGAAAAATACGATTGAATAGCATATATTGCAATTGCTTTATCTTTAGTTCCATACTCTTTTGCAAATCTTTCTGTGTCATGGTTTTCTGGAAATGCTAATGAATTTGCTGTACCCATCCATTTTGAATAATCCATCATAAACCAATGATCTTTATAGTTCCACCATTTGATACTGTTCATAACAAAATCAAATCCTGCCGCTGATAGCTCTTTTATTTTCTCAGGCTTACAGTTTAATGTTTCTGCAATAAATATGATTTCAGGATTTTGTTTCTTAATTTCAGGAATTAAGAATTTCCACAATTCAGTAGGAACCATATACGCCGCATCACATCTAAATCCTTTTACACCTAATTCAATATAATATGTTAAGTAATCTCTCCAGTATTTCCAAATTTCTCTTCTTGTGTCAAGATCTTTACTCAAATTATCTAATTGTAGTAAATCTCCCCACTCTATAAAATATCCATCTTCTAAAGTTCCTGGTTTTTTTATTTCACCATCATTGTCGTGTTCATACCAATACGAATTCGTCATAAGCAATTCCGAATCAAATGATGTATGATTTACAACAATATCCATCATAACTTTTAATCCTTTAGCATTTGCATTTGAGCAAAATTCGCTAATTAAAGCGTTTCCTTTTTCTTGTTCTGCCTCAAGATTATCGTAATCAAAAGTTCCTTTAGTAAAAAGAGGATTATATAAATAATGACTTTTTAGTGAATAACATGATCCCGAAAATCCAGGAAGATGAAATGGATTAACATAAACCCAATCAAAATTCATTTCTTTTATTCTATCTAAGTGGTCACTCCATTTAGAAATATGCCCTATCAATTGCGGGTACAAATTATATATTTTTACACCTTTTTTCATAATTTATTATGTATAACTGTAAAGTTATACTTCCTCCTTTTGTCAATGATTTTAGGATTTAAATATGTAAACATACATTTACACATAAGTTGTAGAACTATTCTGCGATTTCTCCATATAATGTCCATGTTTTTGTTTCATTTATTTTTATATTTACAAATTTTCCTATTAATTCTTTATCTCCTTTGAACAAAACTATCTTATGTGTTGATGTTCTTCCAGATAACATTTCTTTGTTTTTTCTACTTGGTCCATCTACTAAAACTTTTACAGTTTCATTCAAATATCTCGTGCTTTCTTTTTTTGTTCTTGAATTTTGTAACCGTATGAGTTGTTGTAGCCTTTCTGTTTTAACATCTTCATCAACCTGATCTTCCATTGTTGCAGCAGGTGTTCCTGTTCTTTTTGAATAGCTAAACATATATGCATTTTCGAATCCAACTTCATTCACAACATCTAATGTATCTTGGAAATCTTCATCTGTTTCACCAGGAAATCCAACTATTATATCCGTTGACAGCCCTATGTCTGGTATTCTTTCTTTTATTTTCTTCGCAAGTGCTATAAACTCTTCTTTTGTGTATCCTCTGCTCATTGCATCTAATATTTTTGTAGAACCCGATTGTAGTGGTAGGTGAAGCATTCTAGAAATTTTTGGATTTTTAGCTATTACATCTATTACATCGTCACTAAAGTCTTTTGGGTGTGGTGATATATATTTAACCCAGAAATCTCCTTCTACTTTTGCACTTTTTTCCAAAAGTAATGCAAAGTTTTCTTTCATATCTAATCTATCGCTTCCATAAGAATTTACATTTTGTCCTAAAAAGAGTATCTCTTTGTATCCTTTTTTTACATATTGTTCAACATCATATAATATTTCTCTTAGTGGCACAGATCTTTCCATTCCTCTAACATACGGTACTATACAAAACGTACAGAAATTGTTACATCCGTATGTAATAGATATTGAAGCAATTGAATCATCTCCAAAGTCAGCATCAACTCTCTTTGGTAATTCATCTTCATCATCAACTAAAACAATATGTTCTATTTCACCCGACTGGATCTTCTCTAACGAGTCCGGTATTTTAGCAATGTTTTGATTTCCAATAACTAAATCAACAAATGGTGTTTTCTTTATAAACTCTTCTCTAACTTCCTGCGCTAGACAACCTGTAACACCTATAATTAAATCGCCATTCCGTTTCTCTTTTAGGGTTTTCAGCTCTCCTAATTTACCATAAACTTTTATTGCAGCACCTTCTCTAATTGTGCATGTATTTAAAAATACTACATTCGATTCTTTTATCTCATCTGTCATCTCATATCCCATATTTTGGAACATTTGTTTCATTTTTGCACTTTCATTTACATTCATTTGACAGCCATATGTTATTATTGTTGCTTTTTTGCTCACTTTCGTATCTCCTTCTATTTCATTTATGACACTTTATATGTAAGTTCTATTTTTATCTTTAAAAATTTTCCTATGGTGTATTATAGCACATTTATCTTTAAAGTTAAAAGATTTATTGCCTCTATATTATTTTTTAAATACGTTTCCTAGAATTTTTTTCAATGTCAAAATTGTAACTTCTAAGTCCTCATCTTTTATGCTTTTTATAGCGCTATTAGAAACTGTATTCTCTATGATTATTAATTTTTTTCTATCTTCTTTGGATCTTTTGGTAGAGCTAATAATATAGTTTCTTTTATCTTTATCATAAAACTTTTTCTCTAAGTATCCTTTCTCTACTAAATTGTTAATAATTTTTGATATTCTAGTTTTACATTTTTTACTTGTTTCAACTATTTGTGATTGATGTAATTCTCCACTTTCCCAAATAATCGAAAGTATAGAGTATTCCTCAGGAGTTATATCATATCCATTGTCCTTGAAAGATGTTGATAACTGCCTCTTCATCTCCCCTGCTATTCTACTAGTTAAATTACCTACCGTATCATTTTTATTTCTATCCATTTTAGCACTTCCTCCATTACATGTTATCACTCTTTTTATATAAAAATAGGATTATCGATATCATTATCTATAACCCTATTTTACCATATATTTTTACAATATAAAAATCCTGTCATATTCTTAATCTATTTAAGTACACTTGCACCTTTGTTAGCAATCTGCTCATCCATCTCTGCCGAAGGCGCTCCTGCTACTCCAATTGACCCTACTGTTTTCCCATCCACTACTAGAGGTACTCCCCCTCCTAAACTTACAATTTTATCAATTTCTTTTAATTTAGGTACATCTTTTATTATTCCTGATACAACTGATGTTGGTGCCTCAAATGTTAATGCTGTAAACGCTTTTTTCTCTGCAGTATCGAGTGTATGAGGTTTCGCATTATCATCTCTTAGCATAACTATAACATTTCCTACTTTGTTAAGAATAACTATTGTTGTATCAACTTTTTGTGCTTTTGCTTCTTTTAAAGCCTCTGTTGCTACTTTCTGTGCTTCATCTAATGATATAGTTGTTATTGTTGTTGTTCCAAATGCAAAACTTGAAACTAATACTATACCAGCTAATAATAAATTTTTCATATATTCCTCCTGATGTTTTTAGTTGCTATAAACAACCTTAATTTATAATATCATATTTTAGTTGCCATTGTCAACTGTTTTTGACTTTTATATACTTTTGATATAGCGTGTCGTTTAACTTTATGTTATAATTATAAAAAAAATAAAAGGGGGTAATTTTGAAAAAACCTTTACCTGATTGTCCTGTTGAGACAACACTTCAATTAATTGGAGATAAATGGAAAATTCTTATTATTCGTGATCTTTTAGATGGTACAAAAAGGTTTAATGAACTGAAAAAATCTTTAACTGGTATCACTCAAAAGGTCCTAACTAGTAAACTTCGCGATATGGAAGATTCTGGTCTATTGACTAGAAAAATTTATCCAGAAGTTCCTCCAAAGGTTGAATATTCTTTAACAAATTTAGGGAGTAGCTTATTTCCTATCTTAGAAAATTTAGCAGCATGGGGCGACGAATACAAAAAAGCATACTCTAACTAATTTAGAATATGCTTTTCTTTTCTTTTCTTTATATAAATCTAAAATTTACCGTTGGTATTTTTCCAAGTTTCTTTAGATGGTATTGCTTCTATTGTATCCCAATGCTCTACTATTTTTCCATTTTCTACTCTAAATAAATCGTAGAATGAACTGTGCACTCCACCAATTTCACCTTCACTAGCAGTAAGAACAAAGTTTCCTTCTCCAAATATCATATGTAATTTGTCATACTTAAATGAAATTTTGTTATCCATGAAATATTTTACTGCTTGTTTTAATCCTTCTATGTTATCTGCGATACCAGGATTGTGTTGTACGTAGCTTGTAGAATCTAAATATTTATCTACTGCTGCCATATCTCCATTTACTAAGAATCCTAATACAAATTTCTCAACTAACTCTTTATTCTCTTTAGTTTTATCTAAATCTTTTATTTCTGTTGCTCCATCAATCATTGTATGTCCATTAGCTGTTTCTGTTACAGTTTCTTGTAAATTATCCCAATGTTCTACTATTTTACCATTTTCGAATTTAAATATATCAAATCCTACTGTTGGTTCTGAACTATCATCTATACTGTGAGTTATTACATAATCTCCATCTTGAATAACTCTAACTATATCTGTTTTTGATGTAGATGGTGGTAACGAAGCTATTAGTGCTTTAAATCCTTCAACACCGTCTGCTGCACCCAAATTGTGTTGGATATATTTATTTGGATTGATGTATTCTATTGGCTTACTTGATCTAGTTTCAAACACTCCTAACAATTCCACCGCTTTTTCTTTATTACTTTTTTCCATTGTATTTTCTTTTGATACAGTACTTGAACAAGACATCACAAATAAACTTGCAAGTACTAGTAAAATCGATTTTTTCATATTTTTCCTCCTTATATTTTGTTTTCATTTTTACATACAAATATAATATCATAATTGTTTTTTCATGTATAGTACGCACTTTATTGTATCATAGGCACTTAAAAGATACTATTAATAATTATCAAAAAAA
>JAGOYM010000012.1:18622-23787 GCA_018059165.1 Leptotrichiaceae bacterium
TTTCCTCCTTATATTTTGTTTTCATTTTTACATACAAATATAATATCATAATTGTTTTTTCATGTATAGTACGCACTTTATTGTATCATAGGCACTTAAAAGATACTATTAATAATTATCAAAAAAATACAGCCTTTGTCTTTCAAGCTGTATTTCAATCTGTTCTATAATTTTTCTTTTGGTATTTGATAGTTTACTATTTTAGTTACTTCAAATGTTGTTTTGTCTACAACACGTCCTGTTATTTTTAATCCTACTTTATCAGAATTATCAACTCCATAGTCATTTGACATAAATGTATAAATACCATCAAGTAATCCTGTCTTATCTACTAACTGATAACTAATATTTTGATCTTTAAATATTAAATTATTTTTCTTGTAAGTAAATGTGTTTGTTGTTTTTACATATGTTCCTTCTAGTGTTTTATCTAATATTCCTTTTTTTCCTGATAAACTTGAACATGAAACTGCAAATAAACATACTAATAAAAATCCAATTATTTTTTTCATTTTTTATCCTCCATATTATAATTATTTTCTACTTATGAAACCCTAAATCTGCAGGATTTACATCCCCTGAAACGTGTTTCACTTTACCGCCTTGCTTTTGAAATTCTTCTCTTAACTCTTTCACTTTTCTAATCAATTCAATTGTATCCTGATCTGTCAGGTTACTTTTATTATATCTGCCATTTGACCAATAATCTATAACTAAACTACTATCTCCACAGATAATCATAATTTTGTTTTTAATTGCATATTTTAGTGCTGCATATATGCCTACCAATTCCCCAAAATTATTCGTTCTATTATCTGCTAAATAATAATTCCCGTGTTCATTTACTTTAGCATATCCTATTATTTCTTGAAGTAAAGGACTACCATCATAATCTGTAACACGTACTTCAACACCATTTCCTCTTCCAGTTCCTGCATCAAAATATATAGCATCTTTCTCAAGTTGTAAATATTTTTCAGCCAAATCATCTTTTCTGCTCGTTGATCCTTTTTTAGTTTCATATTCAGCACCATTTGAGAGCCACTTTTCAGCTTCTACGAATGTTTTAAAAGATTTGTATCTTGCTTTATTTCCTTTTGTTATTCTTTCGCATTCATTCCAAGACTCTGTTATTCCACTCTCATTCGCATCTACAAGATAATATGCATAAAATTTTTGTGCCATTTTTAAAACCTCTTTATTCATATATCGTCTACATATCAAAAATTATACCATACTTCTTAACAAAAAAAAAGAGCTACCTCTTATAGATTTTATCTATTTTGAGATAGCCTTAATAGTAGCATTTTTTGTTTCTATAAATTTAATCCGCCGTCAACCCTTATTACTTGTCCAGTTACAAACTTAGACATATCACTTGCTAAAAACAGTGCAGTATTTGCAACATCTTCCGCTTCGCCCATGGCTTGTAATGGTGTGTTAGCTAGAACTGATTCAATTACTTTTTCAGGTAATTCGTGGGTCATATCTGTTTTAATAAATCCTGGTGCAATAGCATTTGATCTTAATTTTTTTCTTCCAAATTCTTTTGCCCAAGTTTTTGCCATAGCAATTACTCCACCTTTTGTTGCTGAGTAATTTGTTTGTCCAAGATTTCCATCTAGACCTACAACTGATGCCATGTTAATAACACTTGCGCTTTCACTTTTTAATAATAATGAAACAAAGCCTTGCATTACATTGTAAACACCTTTAAGGTTAATCTCTACAACTAAATCCCAATCCTGCTCTTTCATTCTTTGTAATAGTGAATCTCGCGTTATTCCTGCATTATTAACTAATATATCCAATTTTCCATATTCTGCTTTCACTTGACTTGCAACTTCTTTAATATTTTCTCTATCCGTAACATTAAGTTTTACAAATTTCACATTTTCGTGTTTGTAATCTGGTTCAACCAAATCCCCAGCAATTACTGTTGCTCCATTATTTGCAAACTTAAGTGCTATTTCTTTTCCTATTCCTCTTGACCCACCTGTAATTAATGCAATTTTTCCATTTAACACACCTAAACCACCTTTCAAAAAGTTTACTTCAAAATTTCTAATTTTACTTTTGCTATACCGCTGTCTGTACTTCCTATAGAAGCAAATGCAGCCGTACTTAAATCAATTATTCTTCCTTTTACAAATGGTCCTCTATCGTTTATTCTAACAACGACTGATTTTCCATTTGCTTCATTTGTTACTCTTACCTTTGTTCCGAACGGTAATGTTTTATGTGCTGCTGTTAACTCATATGTATTAAATATCTCCCCATTCGCTGTTCTTCTTCCGTTCCACTTTTCTCCATAAAATGAAGCTACTCCATTTTGAAAATATTCGGCTTCTGTCCAACTCGCTGCTTGTTTCTCATCTTTAGGTTGACTCTTTTCTTGTTCGATTGTAGCACTATTACTAGGTATTCCTAAAGTTTGCACTTCTTTGAAGAATCCCTCCGGATAAGTAGTTTGTGCCTTCATTTCTTTAATTATTTCTTTTCTTGTTGCTTCTGTTTCACTGCTACTACTTGTACCTGTATTTGATGCTGTAATCAGCATTGTTGAAGTTACCAACCCTACAAGTATAGTTAGTTTTTTCATTTTAAACCTCCAATTTTTTTTGGTAATATATTATACCACATATTATTTTCAAATGCAAAATCTTGACTTTTTATTTTTTGAAAACCCTTTATTTATAGTAATTAAATCACTCACCCTTTAAAATAACATACGTTTTGAAAGTGTTATTTTAAAAGTAATAGGCCTCTTCGAAAAGAGGCCTAATAAAAGGGGGGTTAATTGAGGTTTCAGATCTTTCGATCTAACTAGATTATACACCATATTCATTAAAACTGTATTAACGAAAAATTGTTTTATCATTATTGAGAGAAAACTGCGATTGCTTCGATTTCTATCTTTACATCTCTAGGTAGTCTCGCCACTTCTACCAATGCTCTAGCTGGTTTTGCTTCACTGAAATATTCTGCATAAACTTCATTTATTTTATCAAAATCTTCTATGTTCTTAACAAATACATTTACTTTAACAATATCAGATAATTCTCCACCGGCTTCATTTACAATTGCTTTTATGTTCTCTATTGATTGTCTTGTTTGCGCTTGGATATCTTCTGAAACAAGCGTCATTGTTTCTGGAACAAATGGTATTTGTCCTGATACATATAATGTATTTCCAACCATAATTGCTTGTGAATAAGGTCCTAGTGCTTTAGGTGCATTTTCTGTCATAATTATTTTTTTCATTTTATTTTGCCTCCTGATTTAATCATTTTTTCTAAACAATTGGCTTATTGTAGCATAATATTCCATATTTTGTAAATTGAAAATATCTTTTATATAGTGTATAATGAACGTGATTAATAATTTTTACAAATATATGTGATGAGGTGTTTTATGAAACTTTTAAATGTTCAGGTTGCTGAACTATTTATTGATAATATTAAAAATATTTTTAGTGATGTTGCGAGTGTTGAAGAACTTGCTGGAACATTGGAAATACAAGGATCTAGTAAAAAGGAATTTGGAGATTTTCAAACAAATTTTGCTATGATTAATTCAAAGAAAATTGGTGTAAACCCAAGAGAAATTGCTTCTAAAATAATAGAAAATTTTGGAGAAAATGATAAAATAGAAAAACTTGAAATTGCAGGTCCTGGATTTATAAATATCTATTTGAAAAATTCATTTGTTAATGGAGAACTTCAAAAGCTAGGAAATGAAAAATATGACTTCTCATCAATTGATAATGATAAGAAGGTTATAATTGACTACTCTTCTCCTAATATCGCAAAGAGAATGCATATTGGCCATTTGAGAAGTACAATAATTGGTGATTCTATAAAAAGAATTATGAAATATTTAGATTTTGATATAATAGCAGATAACCATGTTGGTGATTGGGGTACACAATTCGGTAAACTTATTGTTGGATATGACAATTGGCTTGATAAGGACGCTTACTCTAATGATCCGATTGAAGAATTAGAAAGAATATATGTATTATTTTCTGAAAAAGCTGGCGAAGATCCTTCACTTGAAGATTTAGCACGTGAAGAATTGAAGAAATTACAACAAGGTGATGAGCGTAATTTGGCACTTTGGAAAGAATTTATTGATATTTCTATAAAAGAATATAACAAAGTATACGAAAGATTAGATGTGCATTTTGATTTGTACAATGGAGAATCATTCTACAACTCTTTAATGCCTCAAGTGTTAAATGACTTGAAAGAAAAAGGTCTTGCAATAGAAGATCAAGAAGCATTAGTTGTCTTTTTTGACGAAGAAACAAAGCTTAATCCTTGTATTGTTCAGAAGAAAGATGGAAGTTTCCTTTATTCTACGTCTGATCTTGCAACACTTAAATACAAAGGTGAAGTTCTTAATATAAGAAAAGCTGTATATGTTACAGATGAACGTCAACAAGATCACTTCAGACAAGTATTTAAAATATCAGAACTATTAGGTGAGCCTTACAATATTGAGAAAGCACATGTTTGGTTTGGAATTATGAGATTTGGTAATGGTGTGATATTGTCATCTCGTGGTGGGAATATTATACGACTAGTAGATTTACTAGATGAAGCTAAAGCACAAGTAAAAAAGGTAATTGATGAGAAAAATCCTGATATACCTGAAGATGAAAAAAATGAAATTGCAGAATCAGTTGGAATCGGAGCTATCAAATATTTTGATTTGAGCCAAAACAGAACATCTGCTATTACTTTTGAATGGGACAAAGTCTTAAGTTTTGAAGGAAATACAGGACCTTACTTACAATATACATATGTAAGAGTTATGTCTATCTTTAGAAAACTTGCTTCTGAAAATGTAAAATTCGATCTCAATGTTTCAAATGTTTTGTATGATAATGTGAGTGATGCAGAAAGAGAGTTAGCTTTGAATTTATTCAAACTTCCTGTTGTCGCAACAAAAGCTTATGAATCATACAGACCTAATTTAGTTGCAGACTATTTATTTGAAACTGCAAAACTATTCAATACATTTTATAATTCAATAACTATTATAAAAGAAGAAAATGATGATATTAGAAATGCAAGACTTGCTCTTTGTGAAAAAACTGCAAGTGTCTTAAAAGAAGGTCTTTCTCTTCTTGGAATTAAGACTGTAGATAGAATGTAATA
>JAGOYM010000012.1:23887-28255 GCA_018059165.1 Leptotrichiaceae bacterium
ATTCCCCTTCCATCTAATCTTCCAAAAATTTCTTCATATCTTCGTAAATTGGTATCTCAAGACTTATTTCCTCATTACTTACTGGATGAGTAAATTTTATTTTGTACGCATGCAAGAACTGTCTCTCTACACCTTCTATCTTATTCCCATCACCATATAGGTCATCTCCAACAATAAAATGCCCTTCGGACTTTAAATGAACTCTAATCTGATGTGTTCTTCCTGTAAAGAGTTCACATTCTATGAGTGAAACATTCTTCTCTGGATAATTCTTTATTTTTCTAAATATCGTTTTTGAATATTGTCCTCGCTCATCAATCAAACGTTCGAGATTATCACCATCTCTATATATTGGCTTCTCAACTATTATTTCTTCTTTATCAAAATTTCCATCTACAATCGCTAAATATTTTTTTTCAAATTGTGAATGATTCTGCAAATACGCTTGTGCAAAAGCTGTTTTTGTTACTATTATAAGTCCCGATGTATTCATATCAAGCCTGTTGTAGAATCTTGGTACTTGTTCTTTTCCATACTTTTCTTTGAAATAGTAAACTACCCCATTTGCAAGTGTAAAATCTGCTTTTTTAAATGTTGGATGTGTTAATAAAAATGGTTGCTTATTTATTATTAATAAATCATCGTCTTCATACACAATATCAAGAGGTACATATATTGGTTCAATATTCGTCCCTTTTTCCTTTTCTATAACTCTAAGAACTCCACCTGATGGTAATTTTTTAGTTAATTTTACTTCTTTCCCATTTAAGTATACTTTTATTTGCCTCATACTTCTGCTTGAATAGTTCTGTATCTCTTTCAAATATTCCCCTATTTTCATTCGTTGTGTCTCTTTTGTAAGTTTAAAAGTCTTCATTTTATCTCCATTTTAGTCAAATTCTTTTTATAACTATTATATCATTATTATTTTATTTTTTTAATCATTGTTTTCTTTTACAATTTTTTTACATTCTATTCATTGTCTATTTACATAGTAAATTTATAATTGATAATATAAAAACAGCTTTTGTTTTTTTACGTTTTTATGGTAGAATATGTTATAAACTACACATTTAAAATATTTTATGCTTTATTAAATCTCAGGAGGAAAAATGGAAAATATTGAAAATTTAGAAGAAGAAAAAAAAGATAGCGCCATCACAGTTAAAAACTTTAATTTTTATTATGCTGATTTCAAAGCGCTTGATAACTTAAATATTGAAATTCCAAAGAATAAAGTTACAGCACTTATAGGTCCTTCAGGTTGTGGAAAATCAACTTTTTTAAGATCTATAAATAGAATGAACGACCTTATAGAGACTTCTAAATATGAAGGAGATATCAAAATATCTGGTCAAAGCATATTTGATCCTAAATATGATGTCGTTGAATTAAGAAAAAAAGTAGGAATGGTTTTCCAAAAACCAAACCCTTTTCCAAAAACAATATATGAAAACATTGTTTATGCTCCTAAATTACATGGTGAGAAAGACAAAAATGTATTAATGGAAATGGTTGAGACAAGTTTGAAATCTGTTGCTTTATGGGATGAAGTTAAAGACAAATTGCATAAATCAGCTATGGGATTATCTGGAGGACAACAACAGCGTCTTTGTATAGCTAGAGCAATTGCAATCAAACCTGAAGTTATCTTAATGGATGAGCCAACATCTGCACTTGATCCACTTTCTACATTGAAAATTGAGGAATTAATTAGAGAATTAGAAAAAAATTATACAATCGTAATTGTTACACATAATATGCAACAAGCTGCTAGAATTTCTGATAAAACAGCATTTTTCTACAAAGGTGTTATTGAAGAATTCGACAGCACAAGTAAAATCTTTACAAATCCTTCTAATAAGAAAACAGAAGATTATGTAAATGGTAAATTTAGTTAATAATTTGGAGGTAATCAATGAGAAATTTAGAAGAAAGATTAGATGATATTAGAGATATTGTTTCAGAAACTTTGAAAGATTGTAAAAGATCTCTTGATGTTGTTGGATTAATAATGGAAAAAGGGAATTTTGATGATTCTCTATATGGAGAAGTTAAATCAATTGAAGATAGAATTAACCATTTTGAATTGCAGGTTGATGATGAAGTCGTTAAGACAATCGCGCGTTTTCAGCCATTTGCAATAAATTTGAGATTCTTAATTGGTGTTGCAAAGTTCAGTTCTCAACTTGAAAGAATGAGCGATCTAACACTTAATATTTTAAAAGTTTTAAAACATTCAAAAAACATAGAAGCATACAGAGGATTAAACTTAATAGAAATGCACGCAAAAGTAAATCATATGTTTGAATTGTTCTTAAAAACATATTACCAAGAAGAATTGAGCTATGCTTACTTAATACTTACTCTTGATGAAGAAGTTAATTCATTTAAGACACAAGTTATCGAAGCTACAAAAGCATCTTTAAGAGCATCTACTATTGAAGAAAGAGACTTAGATAATCTAGAAGCATTATTCATATCTCAACATTTAGAAAGAATCGGAGATACAATAAAAAATTTAGCAGAGATTGCTATTTACATCTATAACGGTGTCGACATAAGACATAATTTTGTCGAAGATTAGGAGTTATTATGAGAAATAAATCTATTCTTATTGTTGAAGATGATCTTGAAATTAAGACTTTGATACAATTTTTTCTAGAAAAAGATGAAGAATTAAGGGGTGAGTATGAAATACTTACTTCGCAGGATGGACTGAAAGCTCTTAAAATAATTCAAGAAAATAAACCGAAATTAATTGTTCTTGATCTTATGCTTCCAGGATTAGATGGAATTGGTATTTCAAAACAAATAAAGTCTAACACAGATTTGTATGGGAATCCTCTTATCTTTATGTTAACTGCAAAATCTGAAATTGATGATATTGTTGAAGGATTTCATGCAGGTTGCGACGATTATTTGAAGAAACCATTTGATCCTAGAGAATTAGTTTTACGTATAAAAAAATTACTTTCATTGAGAAATGATTCTAAAAAGCTAATAAATGAAAATACATTGGAATATAAGGATGTCGTTGTTCATATTGATAAACATGTCGTCTTATACTCTGGTGTGGAAATAGAACTATCTATAAAGAGTTTAATCTTCTTGTGTTTTTGATTACAAATAAGGGGCTTGCTCTCAGTAGAGAAAAAATACTAAATAACGTTTGGAATGAAAACTATTTTCTTGGTGACAGGACAGTTGATGTCTATATCGGGAAACTAAGAGATAAGATTCCAAATCTTTCTAACTACATAAAAACAATAAAAGGAGTTGGTTACCAATTAAAAAACAACTAACTTTTTTAATTTCTGTTGAGCTTTTTCTTCTCGTATTACTCAACTTTATTTTTGGGATAAATAAATCCTTTTTCCTTTTTTTCATTTTCTCTATATTAGTGATCGATCTTATTTTCTATTACTACTTGAAGAAAGAAAAAGAAAAATCAGATTTTATTAAAACTGAAACACTCAAAATTCTAAATGATTCATTTAAGTTAAATATTGATTTCTATCAAAGTGACTCTTCTATTAACTATTTCAATTCAATTTTTGAAATTAAGAGCAAGAGTACCGATTACAAATCTAACCTTAAAAAAGAGTCTGAGCGACTGAGAGAAACAT
This sequence comes from Leptotrichiaceae bacterium, assembly GCA_018059165.1. Lineage (GTDB taxonomy): Bacteria > Fusobacteriota > Fusobacteriia > Fusobacteriales > Leptotrichiaceae > JAGOYM01. The sequence goes on from JAGOYM010000012.1 coordinate 27,517, forward strand.
TATCTGCAATAGATTCTATACTATTTGCTATAAAAGGTGAGGAAATTATTCTCCAGAATGAAAACTTTTCATCTATCAGTTATAATGCAAAAAACAACAAATTTCAGAATACAATAAAGTTTAATTCTCTTATTAATGAAGTCAAAGCTATCCTTAAAACAAATGAGAATGTAAAAAAAGAAATTTATGTTTCAGAAAATGATACGTTTTATTTTCTAGAATCTCATAAGATTAAATCTGAGAATTCAATTCTATTTAACTTAAGAAATATAACTCTTTCTAAGCAGTTTGAAAAGATTCAGAAACGTTTCATTTCAGATGTTTCACATGAATTAAAGACACCTCTTACAAATATAAAAGGTTTTACTGTCGCTATTGAAGATTCATTGAAAGAAGATAATAACCCAGAACTAGAGCTTTCTAGTTTCTTTAAAATTATTTATTCTAACGTTTCCAAAATAGAAGCACTTATTCATGATTTTCTTGAATATTCAAAATACGAAAGTTCAAAAATACTAAATAAAACATCTATTGATGTAAATACTTTTTTAAATGATGTTCTTAATGAGTCAAGATACTTAATTAAATCAAAGAATTCTCTTATTACAACTGATTTTAGCAAGCTGAAATCTAATAATATAATTATAGACAGAGAAAGAATAGCAGTTATTCTAAAGAATATAATTGAAAATGCTATTATATACAACAATAAACAACCTGAAATTAAGATTTCATTTGC
>JAGOYM010000094.1 GCA_018059165.1 Leptotrichiaceae bacterium
GCTTTTTCAAATTCTGTTACTTCCCCTTTGAAATAAGCATATTTCATAAATTCCATACTTTCTCCTTCTCTACTATGCTTTATTATATTATTTCCTTTATAGTAACATAAAATTCTATCATTAGTAAAATTTATATTTAATATATCAATCATTATTAGTACTTATGCTTATCTCTCCACCACCGATAAGTTCATTCTCTTTATAAAAAACAATGTGCTGTCCATTTGAATTTTCTGCATTTCTCTCATTGAATATAAAATATAACTTTTGATCACTCGTATTTCTTTTCAATTTACCTTTTAAACCTTTTGATGAGAATCTCGGACGTGCAATCAACTCGGTATTTATAATATCCTCAATATTAACATGAAATTTCTCATTAGTTACTTCAACTATATCTATTAATAATTTTTCAAACTCCCCTACAACTACCTCATTTGTTTCAGGCTTTATCTCCAGTACAAAATTAGGATGACCAACATTTAAGTCAAGTCCTTTTCTTTGTCCAACTGTGTAAAGTTGATATCCTTTGTGTCTTCCAACTATATTTCCATTGGTATCTAAATAATTTCCATCTTGTATTTGAGAGCCTATCATCTTCTCAAGAAACTCAATATATCCATTAGGTGCAAAACAAATCCCTTGACTATCAGGCTTCGCATGTACATGTATGTTATTATTACGTGCAATCTCTCTAATTTCAGGTTTTGTATATGCCTCGAGTGGAAATATAAATCTGCCAATTACTTCTTTGTCCAGTCTATAAAGCATATACGTCTGATCTTTTCCATTATTTTTGTCCCACAATAATAAATTATCTATAGATTTTTTTGAATAATGTCCCGTTGATATGTACTTTGCCCCCATTTTATCTGCTACTTCAATAAGTTTCTTTATCTTTACTTTTTCATCACAAATAACGCATGGTGATGGTGTCCTTCCTTCGTTATATGTACTAATAAAATAATCTATCACATACTCCTTGAATTCTTCCATAACACTTATTGTATAATGTGGTACTTCTAAGCTATATGCTGCCATTCTAGCATCATTTATATCATCAATGGAGCAACATGTCTTTCCAGGGTTTTCTGATAAATCATCGGGCAAATGCTTGAGCGTGACACCTATGACATCATATCCTTGCTGTTTAAGTAAAAGGGCGGCAACAGAACTATCTATGCCACCACTCATACCAACTATTACTTTTTCATTCATATTTTTCCCTCATAACATTCGTACTTTTTTATCCTATTTAATAACTATATTTACTAATTTATTTGGAACAACAATGACTTTTACTATTTCTTTATTTTCCAAAAATCTCTTTATTTTCTCTGATTCGAATGCTATTTTTTCACATTCTTCTTTTGAAATTCCTATTTTTATAGCTACAGTATCTCTAAGTTTACCATTTACCTGTAATACTAAATTTACTTTATCCTCTTTTGTTAATTCTTCAATATATTTTGGCCAATCTTGAATAAATGTAGATTCTGTATTACCAATCTCTATCCATAACTCATCTGCTATGTGAGGCGCAAATGGTGATACAAGTAGTATTGTCTTTTCAAGAACTTCTTTCCATATCTTCTTAGACTCTGAAGATGGTTTATTTCCATCTATTACTGTCTGCTTATATGTTGTCATATCATTAAGTAATTCCATAACACTAGCTATTGCTGTATTGAAATGAAAATTATCTTCCATACTTTCTGTAACTTTTTTTACTGTTTGGTGAAGTTTCTTCTGTATTTCTTTATCTTCTTCACTTCTATTTTCTAGATTAATTCCATAAAAATCTTTTGCTGTAGCAGTTTTATCAGTAAACTCATTAGTATCATTAACTAGTAAGAATATTCTATTAATAAATCTATATGCTCCAGCAAGTCCATTGCTATTCCACTCTAATTCTTTTTCAGGTGGTGCGGCAAATAATGTAAATACTCTAGCTGCATCTGAACCAAACTCTTTAGCTATTTCTTCAGGATCAACACCATTATTTTTTGATTTTGACATTTTTTCTATTTTTACAGTCAATTCTTCTCCTGTTGCTTTTGCAAATGCTTTTTCACCTTTTAGATCTACTTCATTTTCAAAAAGATATTTTTTCGTATTTTCTGAATAATATGATGGACCTAATACCATTCCTTGTGTAAGTAATCTTTTAAATGGTTCATTTGTATTGTGTAATCCCATATCTCTTAATGCTTTGTGGAAAAATCTCGCATATAGCAAATGCATTACTGCATGTTCTATACCACCAATATATTGGTCAACAGGCATCCATGAATTTGCATTTTGTGTGTCAAATGGAGCTTCTGTCATGTGAGGATTCAAATATCTTAAGTAATACCAAGATGAATCAAAGAATGTATCCATTGTGTCCGTTTCTCTTCTTCCTTTTTTACCATTTGGTAATATTACATTTTTAAATGCATCTGATGTTTCTAAAGGGTTTCCATTCCCTGAAAATTGTATATCACTTGGTAATTTAACAGGTAAATTTTCAATTTTTTCTAAATGCATATTTCCATCTTCATCATATATTATTGGTATTGGTGTTCCCCAATATCTTTGTCTACTAATTAACCAATCATGAAGTCTATAGTTTGTTGTCTTTTTACCTAAACCTATAGATTCTAATTTTTCAGCTATTTTTATTTTTGCTTCTGTATTTTTTTCTCCATCGAATTCAGAAGAGTTTACCAATATTCCTTCACCTGTCATTGCTTTTGTATCATCATTTTGTGTGTCATCTAATGATTTTATAACTGTTCTCACTGGTAAATTATATTTTTTTGCAAATGCAAAATCTCTTTCATCATGAGCTGGAACTGCCATAACTGCACCTGTTCCATAATCCATAAGAACATAATTTGCAATCCATAATGG
>JAGOYM010000013.1 GCA_018059165.1 Leptotrichiaceae bacterium
TATGGAAAGCCAATAACGATTGGAGATAATGTGTGGATTGGTGGTTCAGCAGTAGTGTATCCAGGAGTAACTATAGGTGATAATGTGGTTGTTGCAGCAGGGGCTGTTGTAGTAAAAGATATACCTAACAATGTTGTTGTAGGTGGAAATCCAGCGAAAATATTAAAAGAAATCATATAATTAGGGAGAAAAAATGAAAAGAATATTGAGTATAATATTTGTAATATTAACAATGTCAGCAATGGTTTTTTCAGAAGAAATGCCCAAAGAGATAACAGTACCAACAGAACATTTATCTGTAAGTCCTGACAATCAACTTATGTATGATAAAGTAACACCATACACAGGAAAACTTATTTTTACAGAAGATGCGACTAATGAATTCATGGGTAAAGGTTATATGAATATAAAAGGCGGATACTTTGAAGGGGTGACATATCTCAAGTCAGATGAAACATTAATTTCATTTGATGTAGAAAATGGTAAATTTCAAGGAGAATATTTAATAACGGGTAAAATTGAAGGAACTTCTATGAACTATACAATTGATTTTGATAATGGGATCATACGGAAAATTAAAGCGAATATGCAATCTGTAGAGTTGGAAGCAGTATTTGATAGTGAAGGAAAAGCAAATGGAACAGCTACAGCATTTGGAGAGTCGTTACCTATTAAAGATGGATTTATAGTCGAAGACGAATTTAGAAAAAAAGTAAAAACGGATATAGAAATACTTCTTAATGATACGAAAAATGGTCTAATAGTTAGATTTTATAGCTTAAATGGAGAACTTATATATGAAGATAGAGATTTAAAAAATATAGATCGTGCTGCTATGGAAAGTATTATATTTTCAATGATAATACATTCAAACAATTGAATATAAATTCAACTTATGCTATAATACAAATACATTAACAAAACAAATACAAGATTAGGAGTGATAAAGATGGAAAGATTAGAAATAAAGCAAGTTGTAGCAATTGGAATAGGGGCAGCAGTATATATTATATTATCAAGATTTGCTGCAATACCAACTCCAATACCTAATACGACATTACAAGTAACATTTGCCTTTTTAGCATTAATGGCATTTATTTATGGTCCATTTGTTGGATTCGGAATCGGGATAATAGGTCATACAATAAGTGACATGACAGCATACGGATCTCCGTGGATTAGTTGGGTATTAGTTACAGGATTCTTTGGATTTGCCATAGGTTTACTAGGTAAGAAAATAAAAATAGAGAATTTTGGAAGATCAAAAGTAATAAAGTTTATAATAGGTGAAATTATAATTTGTATATTAGGATGGGGAATACTAGCACCAATCTTGGATATTTTAATATATAAAGAGCCTGCTAATAAAGTATTCGCACAAGGTATATTTGCGGGAATTAGTAATATGATTGTCGTAGGAATTCTAGGAACAATACTAATCTACTCGTTTTCAAAAAGTATTGTATCAAAAGGAAGTTTGAAAAAAGAAGATTAAGTGATATACTGAGTAAAACTTACTTTAAATAAGTTTTACTTTTTTTATATAATATAAACATAAAAATATTTTTAGGGAGGGTTTCATTTGAATAATAACAATAATGATATTGCAATAAACTTTGAAAATATGACATTTCAATATGAAACACAGTCTAATCCAACTCTTAAAAATATAAACTTAAAGATATATAGAGGAGAAAAGGTTGCAATTGTTGGACCATCAGGATCTGGTAAAAGTACTTTAGGTCATTGTATTAATGGACTTGCACCATATTTCTATAAAGGCCAAATAACTGGGAGACTAGAGATATTTGGTGAGAATTTAAATGGGATTTTTGAGCATTCAAAATATGTTGGAACAGTACTTCAAGATTCAGATGCACAATTTGTTGGCTTAAGTGTAGCAGAAGACATAGCATTCTCATTGGAAAATAGTTGTGAAGAAGCAAAAGAGATGCATAAACAAGTCAGTGAAATTGCTAAATTTGTAAAAATAGATGAGCTTTTGAATATGAAGCCACATAATTTATCAGGGGGACAAAAACAAAAGGTTTCTTTGGCAGGGATAATGGTTGAAGATACTAATATTGTTCTGTATGATGAGCCGTTAGCAAGCTTGGATCCATTAAGCGGGAAATATGCAATAGAGTTGATTGATGAATTACATTATGAAAAATCTCTAACAAGTATAATAATAGAGCATAGATTGGAAGATGTGTTACATAGAAAATTAGACAGAGTTATTGTTATGGATAAAGGTGAAATAATAGCCAATGACACGCCAGACAATATATTGAGAAGCAGTATTTTGAAAGATATTAATATTAGAGAGCCTCTATACATCTCAGCACTTAAATATAGTGGATTTGATCTAAATCAATTAGAGAATATATCGGACATAAGAAAAATAGATTTTTCTATAGCAAAAAATGAAATAGTTAACTGGATTGAAACTGAACACACATATAATAAGCAGGAGTATAAGGAAGTAATATTAGAAATAAATGACGTGAATTTTTCTTACAACGAAAACAAACAAATTCTAAAAAATATAAGTTTTAATGTCAAAAAAGGTGAAATGGTAAGTATCGTTGGTTCTAATGGAGCAGGAAAATCTACAATGTCAAAGATTATAGCTGGATTTGAAAAATTAGAAGATGGATCTATACTGTATGAAGGTAGTGACATAACTAATGAAAGTATAACAGATAGAGCTAATAAAATAGGGTTTGTTTTACAAAATCCAAATTCTATGATTTCTAAAATAAATATTTTTGATGAAGTTGCATTAGGATTGAGAATGAGAAATACAAGTGAAGAAGATGTAGAAAAAAGAGTCAATCACATTTTAGAGATTTGTAAACTGAAAGAATATCGAAAATGGCCTATAAAAGCACTTAGTTACGGACAGAAAAAAAGAGTAACGATAGCATCAATATTAGTTCTTGATCCTAAAATTATAATCCTTGATGAACCTACGGCAGGTCAAGATTTGTTTCATTATAGAGAAATTATGGAGTTCTTGAAGCAGCTTCACAACTATGGAATTACAATTATATTCATAACTCATGATATGCACTTAATGTTAGAATATACTGATAGAGCATATGTTTTTAACAATGGAAGACTAATAAGCGAAGGTAATCCAGAAAAAATATTTGCAAACAAAGAAATATTAAAAGAAGCGAATCTTAAAGAAACATCATTGCACATAATGGCAGAAAATTTAGAGCTAGATTCACAAAAACTAATCAAAAAGTTTATTTATTGTGAGAAAGAAGGTAAATAGATGGCAAATACTTTTTTATTAGAGTATATCGAGAAAAATTCTATTATTCATAAATTAAATGGAGCGACTAAGCTAATTTGTTTTTTATTATGGATGACCGCAATTATATTTACATACGATATAAGATTTCTTATATTTCTAACAATATTTGGGTTTTATATATTTTATATTTCAAAAATTAGATTTAAAGAAGTAAAAATCGTGTTTTATTTAATATCAGTATTTCTAATCTTGAATTTAATAACAATATTCTTATTTTCTCCATTAGAAGGAACAAAAATATATGGTACAAGGCATGAAATTGTTGAATTATTTGGAAATTACATTATTACAAAAGAACAGCTATTTTATGAATTGAATATTTTTTTCAAATATATTTCAATAATTCCAGTTGCACTATTGTTTATTGTAACAACAAATCCTAGTGAATTCGCATCATCTTTAAATAAGATAGGGGTACCGTATAGATTTTCATATGCTGTATCTATTGCACTTAGATATATTCCTACAATTCAGGAAGATTTTATAACAATAAGTAAAGCACAGCAAGCTAAAGGAATTGACGTCTCAAAGAAAATTGGATTTCTAAAAAGAATAAAAAATGTATCATATATGCTACTTCCATTAATCTTTTCAAGCATCGAAAAGATAGACATAATAAGTAACGCTATGTTGTTAAGAGGATTTGGTAAAAAAGATAAAAGAACATGGTATTATGCAAGAAAAATAGAGAATAAGGACTATATAGCAATATTAATAACAGCAGTATTTATAGTAATATCAATTGTTTTAATAAAAATAAATAATGGAAGATTTTTTAATCCATTTATTCAAAAATAAAAATTATAGGAGGCATTTATGGTTAACAATATGCTAGTTTTACAAACAGATTTCGGATTACAAGACGGAGCAGTTGCTGCTATGTATGGGGTGGCATTAGGAGTAAATCCAGAATTGAGAGTATTCAATTTAACACATGAAATAGAAACATATAATATTTGGAATGCATCTTACAGATTAGTCCAAACATTACAATACTGGCCAGAAGGTACGGTATTTGTGTCAGTTGTTGATCCAGGTGTAGGGAGTGAAAGAAAAAGTGTTGTAGCAAAAACAAAAGATGGAAAGTACATAGTGACACCAAATAATGGGACGTTAACACACATACATTTAAATATAGGTATAGAAGAAATTCGTGAGATAGACGAAACAAAAAATAGATTACCGTATTCTAATGACTCGTATACATTTCACGGAAGAGACATATACGCATTTACAGGTGCTAGGCTCGCAACTGGAGTTATTTCTTACGAAGAAGTGGGACCGAAGCTAGATTTAGAGGAAATAAGCCTACTAAACACTGGAGAAGTTAAGATTGAGAATGGTAACACAATACAAGGTACAATTGATATTCTAGATGTTAGATTTGGAAATTTATGGACAAATATACCAAAAGAAGATTTTGAGAACCTAGGTATAAAGTACGGAGATACAGTAGAACTTACAATAAACCATGATAGTAGAAAAGTATACAGCAGTACTGTGAAATATGTTAAATCATTTTCAGAAGTTAATACGGGAGCAACATTACTTTACGTGAATTCTTTACATAAAATTGGTGTTGCCATAAATCAAGGATCATTTTCAAAAGCACATCAAGTAGATTCAGGTTATCAATGGAAAGTTGAATTCAAAAAATAAATCAAAATTCTGCCTTAAAAAGGCAGTTTTTTATTTCAAAACCTATTGTAAATTAAAGTTATATTTGATATAATCTATTTGTCTTAGATAAAATGAAAATAAACAAAAAGCGCCAGACCTTGTATTATTATTAGTGTTATTTTAAAAGTATAAATAATAAGTAATATAAGGTGACGAGGAAAATGAGTTATCGAATGTTTCGGCGGATGCTCATTGGGAAATCACAGCCCAAATAGAATACAAAACTATCAAGTAATAGATGGTACAAAGATTCTATAGTGATCATTTTTTCTTAGATATAAATCAGATATCTTAGGAGGAAACAAATTATGTGTGGAATAGTAGGTTATATTGGGTCTCAAAGAGCTCAAGATTTTGTTGTGGATGGATTAGAAAAGTTAGAGTACAGAGGGTATGATTCTGCAGGAATAGCAGTTAATACTGGTGGAAAAGCATTCGCAGTAGTAAAAAAACAAGGAAGATTGAAAAATTTAGCAGACGCATTGGAAGCATCACCGTTAGAAGGTCTTGCTGCAATAGGTCATACTAGATGGGCAACACATGGAAAACCATCAGATGAGAATTCACATCCTCATTTTAATGCAGATAAAACAATAGTTGTAGTTCATAATGGAATTATAGAAAACTATCTAGAATTAAAAACAGAATTACTTACAAAAGGTTATCATTTTACATCAGAAACAGATACAGAAGTAGTAGCACATTTATTAGATTCAGTGTATGAAGGGGATATATTAGAAGCTACGAAAAAAGTTCTTAAAAGAATCAGAGGAGCTTATGCATTAGGAATTATGGCAGTTAATGAACCTGATAGAATAATTGCAGTTAGAAAAGAAAGCCCATTAATTATAGGTCTAGGTAAAGGTGAGAACTTTATCGCATCAGATATACCAGCAATCTTAAAATATACAAGAGACGTTTACTTAATTGAAAACAATGAAATAGTTGAATTAAAAAAAGATTCTGTTAAAATAATGGATATTCAAGGAAATGTAATAAATAGAGATGTTATGCATGTTGAATGGGATATAGAAGCAGCATCAAAAGGTGGATATGAATTCTTCATGTTAAAAGAGATTTATGAACAACCTGAAGTTATAGAAAAAACACTAAACAGTAGAGTTGACGCAGATAAAAACATCAAATTTGATGATGCAGGACTTACAAAAGAATATTTAGAAGGAATAAATAAAATATACATCGTAGCATGTGGAACTGCTTACAATGCAGGACTTATAGGTAAATTTATTTTAGAAAAGAAAACTAGAATAAATGTAGAATTAGATGTAGCATCAGAATTTAGATATAGAAATCCAATAGTTGATGATAAAACATTAGTAATCGTATTAAGTCAGTCTGGAGAAACATTAGATACTCTAGAAGGATTGAAAGAAGCGAAAAGAAACGGAGCAAAAGTATTAGCAATTACAAATGTTGTAGGATCTTCAATTGCAAGAGAAGCTGACAATGTTGTATATACTTGGGCTGGACCAGAAATAGCAGTAGCATCAACAAAAGCATACACTACACAAATGGTAATATTATACTTAATTGCTATTGATATGGCTTATAAATTTGGTAAAATGACAAGAGAAGAATATGTTCAAGATATTGATGATCTTTATGCATTAAGACCTTTAGTAGAAAAAATGTTAACATACAATAAACAAATAAAAGAAATAGCAAATGTTGTAAAAATAAGTCATAGTATGTTCTACTTAGGAAGAGGATTAGACTTCTTAATTGCCGTTGAGGGAGCGCTTAAGTCAAAAGAGATATCTTATATCCACTCGGAAGCATTCGCATCAGGAGAACTTAAACATGGGACAATAGCACTTATTGAAGAAGGTGTACCAGTAATAATAAACTTAACACAAGAATCATTAATAGAAAAATCAATTTCAAATATAAAAGAAGTTGCTGCAAGAGGAGCATACATAATAGCAGTTGCAACAGAGGGAACACCAATGATTGATGAGGCAGCTAATGAAGTATTCTATATACCTAAAGTTAAAGATGAGAATACAGGATTCTTAACAATAATTATTCACCAATTAATGGCTTATTACTTATCAGCATTAAAAGGATTAGACGTAGATAAACCAAGAAACTTAGCAAAATCAGTTACTGTAGAATAAATAAAAATAATATTTTTAGGAGCTTTTTCGAAATAGATTCAATCTATTAAGGAAAAGCCCTTTTTCAAATTTAGAAAAATATTGACTGATATATTAATAAAAAGGTATAATTAGAATATACATATTAGTGAATGGAGATGCGATGTTAGGAATAATAGGAGCAATGGATGAAGAAATATCAATAATAAAGAAAGATATGAAAAATATTGTTGAAGAAAAAGTTGGAAATATAACATTTTTAAAAGGGAATTTATACAATCACGAAGTAGTATTAGTAGAATCAGGGATTGGGAAAGTTAATTCATCTATAACAGCAACATTATTAATAAATAAATATAACGTTGATTATGTTCTATTTTCTGGTGTTGCAGGATCGACTGATAAAAGAATTTCAGTAGGGGATGTTGTAATAGGGACAGATTTAGTACAACATGATATGGATGTAAGAGAATTTGGGCTTGAAAAAGGTCAAATACCAAGGATGGATGAATGGAAATTCAAAGCATCAAAAGAATTATTGCAAGCATCGAGAGATGTCAAAATTAAAGGTCACAAAATATTTTACGGAAGAATAATTTCTGGAGATCAATTCATATCAGGAAAAGAAAACAAAGTGAATTTAGGAGAAGAATTTGATGCTTTATGCGTTGATATGGAGAGTGCATCAGTTGCACAGACTTGCTATCAATTAGGAAAAAAATTCTTAATTGTAAGATCAATTTCAGATTCTGTAACAGATGAAACTACAATGGAATATTCAGAATTTGTCCATTTAGGGGCTAATAATTCAAAAAAAATAATAGAATCATTACTAAAAAATATATAATGAATTATCAAAAGGAGTATTATGAAGTATAAATTAAACCCATATAAGTTACTAAGTTTGGTAGCAACTATATTTTTCATTTCGTACGTATATTCTGTAGCACAACAATTTCGTAATGAAAGAAATCAAAAGACAGCAGAGATAGTAAAAACAATAGATATTAGAGATACGAAATTCTATACAAAACCTGTTGTGGCAAGTACACAACCGGTACCAGTAGTGGCAAATACAGTTGCTACGACAGAATTACCACCAACACAGGAAGTTGATAAAGCTGAAGTACCAGCTAAGACGCCTGAACAAATAGCACAAGAGAAGAAAGAAAAACTTCAGAGAGAATTAGATGCTAAGAAGAAAAAAGAAGCATTGAAAAATGAAAAAGTTTCAAGACAATATATTCAAGTTGCAACTATTTCAGATGGAAAAAGAGCACAAGCAGTTGTAGCAAAATTAGGGCCTGGTTTTAGAGTGGGAGTTATAACTACAAAAAGTGGAAAAAAATTATATGCAATATCATCTAGTGCATTTGATAATAAAGCAACACAGCAATCATATGAAGCTAAAATAAAGCAAGTATTAGGTAGTGGGCAGCAATATGTTGTAAGGAAGCTTTCAAAATAAAATTAGAAGGAAATTGGATGACAAAAAAATGTTTGATTGAAATATATGGTGTACGATTAATATTGAAGTATGATAAAACAATTGTTTTAGAAGATGTCTTATCAACATTAAGTAAAAAATGCAATTTGAAGACAAAATTAAGTGGTGTAACATATTACGACTTAATGATAGAACTTGTTAATTGGAATAAAGAGGAACATTTTGACAGATTAGGTACAAAGAAAGATCCTAATAACATAAGGATACCTATAAAAAAAGGAAGAGATGTAGGAATTCTTATAGAAGTAGCGGTTCTGGACTACAAACTTAGAAAAAATGGCGAAGATTACTCAAAGATATTTAATAAAGAAATATATAAACAAATAAATAATAAAAAAAGAACTCAAAAAAATGAAATCAAACACTCAGTTCATGGAGTTTTATTAGAAATTAATGGAACAGGAACACTAATCATGGGTAAAAGTGGAGTTGGAAAAAGTGAAGTAGGATTAGAATTAATAGCAAAAGGAAATAAGTTTATTGCTGATGACAAAGTAATAATAAAGAGAAAATATAATGATAAGAAACTTAGAGGCTATTGCACAGAAATACCGTATTACATGGAAGTAAGAGGTCTTGGAATAGTAAATATAGAAAAAATATATGGAACGAAATATATTAAATCATATGCAAATATTGATATAATAGTAGAAATAGTAGAAGATAGTGTAGAAAATGATACTATGAATCTACTAGGAGAGATATTTCCAATTCACAAATTAGAAATATGTGCAATTAAGAATTTAGCAACTGAAATAGAAGAATTAGTAAAGATGTATAGAAAGTGAGAATGATAAAAATGGCAAATTATAAAGGGAATATAAGCCTTCAAGAAATAAAAGAAAAAATATTAAAGGCGCAAAACATAGTATTAACAACACATATAAATCCTGATGGAGATGCACTAGGGTCAGTATTAGCATTACTACTTATACTTAATGAATATAACAAGCATTATATAGAAAAGATATATAATTTCAAGACAGTAAGAATTGTAATAGATGATGATCTTCCTAAATATATGAGCAAGTTTCCAGAATCATTAGCTATTGAGAAATTAAATCACTTTGAAACAAAAGAAATAGACTTATTAATTAGCTTAGATTGTGCTAATGTTGAAAGAATAGGAAATGTTGCAACACTGAAAGAAAAAGCGAAAGAAACAATAAATATTGATCATCATATTAGTAATACAGAGCACGCAGAATTTAATTATATTAGTGAAACAGCATCAACAGCAGAAATTATCTATGAATTTTTAGATTTATTTGGAGTAAATGTAGACAAAAAAATAGCAGAATATATTTATTTAGGAATAATAAATGATACTGGTAATTTCTCACATGATAATGTAACAAAAGAAACATTTGAAATATGTGCAGATCTTATGAAAACAGGACTTAATAATAATAAAATTGTTAATGCACTCTATTCAATGAGTATGAATAAAGTAAATTTATATGCAGATGTGTATTCAAAAAAGATAATAGATAACGAATTAAACTACATATACTATTATTTACCATACGAAAAAATGCAAGAACTTGAAATGACAAAAGATGAAACAGATGGAATTGCAGAAAATCTATTAACAATTGAAGGAATTGATATTTCAATGTTTGTAAGAGAAGAAGAGGATGGAAGCAAAAAAGGTAGTCTTAGATGTAACAGTAAATATAATGTTAACGAGATTGCACAATTATTTAACGGAGGCGGACATATTAAGGCTGCTGGATTCAAAACTAATTTAGAATTTGATGATATTGTTAAGAAGATAAAAGAACAATTACTAATTATAAAATAATAAATAATAAATGAGGTGATTAAAATGTTCAATTTATTTGGATATTTACAAATGAGAGGTGTTGAAAAAGAAGAGTTAACACAGCACTTTGAAAAGATAGATGAGATTAATGAGAATATAAATAAGATGTTAGATGAAAATCCTGGTTCAAAAGTTAAGGAAATAAAAATTTCTTACCTTGATGACGATAAGAAAAAAATACACTTTGATATAAATATTGAAGTAAATAAAGGTTAATTGGGTTCGTTTAAGATAGTAAATAATTTATCGAAAAATGCTAGAAAATCTTCTTTAGGACGTTCTGCTTTTTCGATCTTAATCTTAAGCATTGTACCTTCAAGAAGTGTGATAAGTATTCTACCATATAATTCAGAGTCAATGTTTGCATACTTTTGATTACTTTTTTTAAGTATTGCAAGGAAAAAAGTAAATTTCATTTCTATTTTTCTGTATGAATTAAAAAGCTCAGCTCTCACATTTTCGTTAATATCAGATAATTCAATAGCAATATTTCCTAATGGACTTCCACCATTAAATTGATTAGCTTCTATGCTATTTAAATATTGGAAGAAAAATGATTTCAACTTAAAAATAGATAAGTCATTTACAGTCTTATCAAAAAAGTTAATTAGGTTATCTGTATGATAACGGATTATATGGATAAGTAAATCTTCTTTGTTTTTGAAATAGTAATAAAAAGATCCTTTTGGGATTTTACATACTTCTAATATTTCAAGTAAACCAGTATTAGTATATCCATGATAGTAAAAAAGTTTAGCACTCTCAACTATAACACGTTGTTTTTTTTGAGTGATTTTATCCATTGAAGTTACCCCAATCTTGAAATTTAATTTTCATTCTATAAAATTCTATAATTATATAGCCAGATTGTCAACTAAAATTATTCAAAAAAGATAAAATTATAAATACAAAGTAATATGAATGGAGATAAAATGAATAATTCAAATATAAAAAAAAGAGTTGTATTAGGAATGTCTGGTGGAGTAGATTCATCAGTTGCAGCTATTTTATTAAAAGAACAAGGATACGAAGTAATAGGTGTCTTTATGAAAAATTGGGAAGAGAAAGATGAGAATGGCGTATGTACAACGGAAGCTGATTACAAAGACGTTATTGCCGTTGCAGAACAATTAGATATTCCATACTATTCAGTAGATTTCGTAAAAGAATATTGGGATAAAGTATTTACTTATTTTCTTGATGAATACAAAAAAGGGAGAACGCCGAATCCTGATGTAATGTGTAACAAGGAAATAAAGTTCAAAGCATTTCTTAATTATGCAATGAAAATAGGTGCTGATTATGTTGCAACTGGACACTATGCGAGAATAGACAGAACAATAGATGAAAATGGTGTTGTAACAACAAAAATGTTACGTGGAATAGATGATAATAAAGATCAAACATATTTCTTATGCCAATTAGATCAAAGTCAATTAGAAAAAGTTCTATTTCCAATAGGTGAATACACGAAGCCACAAATTAGAGAAATAGCACTGAAATATAATCTTAAAACAGCAACGAAGAAAGATAGTACAGGTATTTGTTTCATTGGTGAAAGAGACTTTAATGAATTCCTTAGCAAATACTTACCAGCTCAAGGTGGGAATATTGTAGACGTTAAAGGAAATATTATAGGGAAGCATAATGGACTTATGTATTACACGATAGGTCAAAGGAAAGGAATAGGTATAGGGAACTCAAAAGAAGGAACTGGAGAACCTTGGTTTGTGGTTGATAAGAATCTTGAAACAAATGAATTGATAGTAACGCAAGGCGATACAGCAGTATTATATTCAAATGGGCTAATTGCAACAGATTTTAATTTCATACGAAATACGCAAGATGAGTTACCAAAGAAATATACAGCAAAGTTTAGATATAGACAAGCAGATGTTCCTGTCACTATTAGTAAATATGTAGATGACACTAATGAAGAAAAATACAAAGTGATATTTGATGAACCACAAAAAGCTATCACACTTGGACAAGTAGTTGTCATATATGATGGAGAAGAGTGTCTTGGTGGAGGAATAATAGATGAAATCATACGATAATGATGGTGTAATAAAAAATATTATGTCAATTGTTAGAGAAAAACTTGAAGGTGAAGGATCTGGGCATGATTGGTGGCATATTGTAAGAGTTTATAATAATGCAATTGATATTGCACAAAAAGAAGGAAATGCTGATTTGTTTGAAATAAAGTTAATTGCACTTCTACATGACGTTGCAGATCATAAATTTGGCTATACAGACGAAGATAGAAGAAAAATAATAACAAATATACTAGAAAATGAAAATGTTGATAGAGGCGTAATTGAGAGTGTTGTGTATGCTTGTAATAATATGTCTTACAAGTCAGGAACAAATATACATAAACTCGAAACAATAGAAAGTAGAATTGTTCAAGATGCAGATAGGCTAGATGCAATAGGAGCTATTGGAATCGCCAGAACATTCGCATTTGGAGGACATAAAGGAAGAGAAATATATAATCCAGAGAGTGAAAAAGAGCATACCGTATATCATTTTTATGAGAAATTATTATTACTAAAAGATCTTATGAATACTGAGTCTGGAAGAGAGAAAGCAAAACAAAGACATGAATTTTTAGAGCTATATTTACAAGAGTTTTATGATGAGTGGGATGGAATAAAATAAGTAACGCAATAAAAAAGGAAGCTATTTACAAAAACAGCTTCCTTTTATTTTATCTACTTGCTAATAAATCTATTAATTCATCTAATGTTTTTGCTCCGACAGAAGCCATTTCACCATTTATAAAAACAACTGGAACGGCTTGAATATCTTTAGCTTTAGCTTCGTCATAGTAGACTACACTATCAACCATTGAAGATTTGATGTTTTTGTTATTTATAGCAATTGAATTTAATGCTTGAACAACTTCTGGACAATGAGTACAAGAAAGAGCAATAAATGTCTCGACATTTAACTCTTTGCTTATAGAAGCGATCTTAGCTAATTTATCATCATCAAGTTTCTTACCAATACCAGCAAGACCTAAAATAGCTAATATAAAGCTATTAAATTCATGTCCGCCAGGAATTCCGTAGAAACTAATACCCGTTTTAGCATCACTTTTAAGTAGAGTAAAAGAAGTAGGTCTAGTAATTTCTAACGTAGTTTCTAATTCTTTATTCTCACCAAAAGTATTCTTAACATAATTTACTTTATCAGATATTACATCAATTTCTTGTAAAAATCCATCTAATTCTAATGATTTCTCACTATCATCAAGAAATGCAGAAATTGTTATTGTTTCCGACATATTATTGAAGTATTGTTTTAATTGTTCTGTTATTGTTGAGTCTAGTAGTGCCATATTATATCTTCCCTACTAAGTCAAATCCTGGTTTTAATGTAGCTTCTCCTTCTTTCCATTTAGCTGGACAAACTTCTCCTGGATGCTCAGCAATGAATTTAGCTGCTTTTGCTTTTCTTACTAATTCAGCTGCGTCTCTTCCGATTCCTAATTCATTTACTTCGTATGCAACAATTGCACCTTCAGGGTTTACTATGAATGTTCCTCTATATGCAAGACCATCTTCTTCGTTTAATACTTCAAACATTCTTGAAACAGCCATTGATGGATCTCCTATCATAGGATAGTTAATCTTTTTGATAGTATCTGATGCATCATGCCAAGCTTTATGAACAAAGTGAGTATCTGTACTTACAGAGTATACTTCAAATCCTGATTTTTGTAATTCTGGGTAGCTATCTGCTAAATCTCCTAATTCTGTAGGACATACGAATGTGAAATCTGCTGGGTAGAAAAAGAATATATTCCATTTTCCTAACATATCTTTTTCGAAAGACACCTCTTTAAAAGCTTCGTTTTGGTACACTTGTACTGTAAAGTTTTCTAATTTTTTACCGATTAATGACATATTATTTCCTCCTTGAAATTATTTTTAATTTGTAATCATTACAAATATCTAAAATTATTATATATAATTTTTTTTCATTTGTCAATAGTGAAATGGGTACTATTTTAAATTCATCTGGAATTCAATATTTACAGTCTTTGTAACAGGTAGTTGTCTAGGACTGATAAATAAATTATAAGAATCTGCAGTTTGTATAATTTCTGTATCTGATTTTTTAAGTGGATTATTTGTAGCGTATTCATCGTTATCTATATTATCATATCTAAAAAAGTTATAATAATTAGTGTAGAAATAGTCAGTGAATGGTTGTATTGTTCCACGACTATTATCTGTTATAGTTGCAGGCTTTTGTAATGAAAGTTCTGTTTTTTCTAATATAAGTCTTGCTTTTTTCTGTGCTTCAAGATAAGCATTTTCATACAATTTATCTTCTAATTGTTGTTTATTATCAAAATCATATGTTATGTACCCTGAAGATTGAATCCCTAATGCTTGAGCAATAGTAATTAATTTTCCTAATTTAGTCAAATCTTTAACTGTTACTTTTATTGAATGAACAGCAGTGTATTTTTCTTTCTTTACATTATCATATTTTTCAAGACTTTCTTCATCAGTGTAGTAATTAGCAATTCTAATTTTATTCTTATCTATTCCTAATGCTATTAAAGATTTCTCAATATTTTTGTATTTATCAAGTGTAATTTGGTATGACTTCGTCATATTTTTATCATTCCCAGTTAAACTGAAAAAGTAATTTCTATCTTTTGTATGTGTAAATGAATCAATACCTTCTTTAGATAGTGCATCAATAATTGATTTCAAGTCTTTTAAGTTATCAATTGCAATTTCCATATCAAGTGTTGTTACGTATTCTTTCTGTCCTTCATTTACAAGAACACTATCATAATACGTTACATTATCTGTAGAGTAAGTTACTGTTTCAAATTTATCGATTGCAATGTTTGATTTCTTTAACAAGCTTTTGAATCTATCTAGTATTTCTGCATTTTCTGAACCAGACTTCTCAAAGTTATCATTTATAGTACTTATATAAAAATAAAGACTAGCATTATCAGGTGTCAATGTTTGTGTCGCTGTACCAGTTACTTGGACTTTTTTATCAAAACTACTAGAATCTGAAAATGACAGGGCAGCAGTAATAACAAATAAAATCATTATAATTTTTTTCATAAATTATCCTTTCGTTTTTCGTAATATATTATTATTTCGTAACCATTTCAAATAGTACGCTTATATCTTTAGTTATTTTCAATGCTTGTGGTTTGTAGTCAACTTTAGCTTTGTTAAGACCTCTTGAGTCAAAGTCAGCAGTCGCCATCTTAGATGAAGGAGCCATCATTCCTGTATTATAAATAGCGTCATATTCTTTCACATCGTTTATTGCTTGATATTGATACGAAACACTTTCACTTACAACAAGTGGATCACTTAATACTAACTCACTTGACTTAAGTATACTTTGCCCTTTTCGTTTCGCTTGTTCATATGCATCACGATAAAGTTCTGATTCTATTTCTTCTCTGTTTGATATGTCAAATGCGACAGTTCCTTGTATATCAACATTGTCTTTTTCAGCGATATCAAGTAAATCATTGAGGTATTTCAAGTCTTTTATTTCAACCGTAAAATCACTATAAACATTATTGATTTCAGCTTGTTTTTGATTATTAACAGGTGTATCAATCTTTTGGCTAGAGTAACCTTGTAGATATATGTTACTTTCATTAATATTTAGTCCTGATAGTTCATTCTCCATTTTATTAAATGCTGCAAGTGCATTGTTATATGAACTTTCTTTAGTATCTCCATCTTTTACAATTTCTAAATAATAAATATTTTTCTCATCATAATTTCTTTTAATGCTTTTTATCTTGTTAACTTGTGCCCATTCAATAAGCTTCGTTATATTCTCAAACGTATCAATCGAAATTTCAAAGCCAAGTGTTGTTCTGTATGTTGTTTTTGTTTCAGGCTTTATAGTTTCATCATAATCATAAGTTTTTTGAGAAAAATAACTTTTAGTTTCCATTTTTGAAAGGACAACTCCTTTCGCTTTAAGATCAGATTTGAATTTTTCTAGTGTTTTTGCACTTTCCTCACCAGCAACTTTCAAACTTTTATTTTTAGTAATAATTCTAAATGAAATATTTGCTGTATCAGGCATAATTTCTTTTTCAACTGTTCCAGTAACACTGACTTTTCTAGTGATAGAATCAGCTGAAAAACTTAGGGTAGCAAATAATGTCATTAATAAGAATAATGATATTTTTTTCATATTTCCTCCTTCAATTTGTTTTGTTTATTTGTTGTATAATCATTATACCACATTTAAACAAATAATAACTTTGAATATGATTAGAAGTTTATACATAAAATGAAAAATATGCTATAATAATGTAGAAATTTGAAAAATAGTAATGACAAAAAAATATGGTATCTAATAAACAGGAGAATGATATAAAATGAAAAGAATAATACTAATAATTATGCTATTTTTAGGAGTTTTAAGTTACTCAGAAGAAGAAAGCAGTCAAAAATCTAAAATAGAAGTAACCTCTCAAAATGAGAAAATAAGTGGTGAAAATAGTGACAAAAATATAGGATTAGTATTGAGTGGGGGATCAGCGAAAGGTCTGGCACATGTTGGTGTACTTAAAATACTTGATCAAGAAAAAGTACCTATAGAGTATGTTACAGGGACAAGTATGGGAAGTATAATAGGAGCACTTTATACGTCAGGTTATACTGTTGATGAAATAGAACAAATAGTTTTTGAGATGGACTGGATATCATTATTTAATGACCAGATTCCTAGAGATGAGAAGGGTGCAATTAGAAATTATTTTGAGGATAAGAATTCATTAGTACTTCCAATGGAAGGCTTGACGCCAAAGCTACCGAATGGTGCAATTGGTGGAAAAAGTGCGAGTGAAAGACTAAGTGAACTTTTTTATGGTGTAGAGGGAATGGAAGACTTTAAAAAATTCCCACAAAAATTTGCATTGGTAGTAACAGACTTAGAAACGGGAGAAGGAATTATGATAGACAAAGGGTCACTTTCCGCTTCAATAAGATCAAGTATGTCAATTCCTGCTGTATTTTCCCCAGTTAGATATGATGGCAGATTACTAGTAGATGGTGGGGTAGTAAGAAATTTACCGGTTCAAGATGCAAAAGTGTTAGGTGCAGATTATACAATAGGCGTAAATGTTGGAGATGGATTCTCAAAAATACAAGATAAAGATCTTAATTTGTTTTCAGTAACAGGAAATGTAGCAACAATAGCAGGAAGAGCAGAAGTTGAAAGACAAAAAAGAATGCTAGATTTATATATAGCCCCTGATTTGTCAAATGTTGCATCTACAGACTTCTACAAAGCAAAACAGTTAATTGAATTGGGAGAAAAAGCAGCACTTGCTAATATAGATGAAATTAGAAAATTAAGTGATCCTATCAAATATGCTGAAATTCAAAAGAAAAGGGAAGAATTTAGAAAAACATGGAAAGAAAGTTATTCAATTACAAAAATTGAAATAGTAGGAAACAAGAAATTTGATGAAAGCTACTTCAAGCGTTTTATACCGAAAGATTTAACAAATTTAAAAGCAGCAGATATAAAAAAAATAACTAATCAAATATACCAAAATGGAAGTTTCTCAAATGTGTTCTATGAAATAAAAGGAGAAACACTAGTTATACATGCGGAAGAAAAGCCAAGTAACTATTTAGTTGTTACAAGAAACATTAATAACGAAGATTTAGCAGCAGTATCAATAGGCTTTCAAGGAGATGAATTAATTGGAAATAGTGATATAAGATATGCCATAAATGGAGTTGTTAATGAAGAATATGGCGTAAATGGGAAAGCTGCAGTAGCAGTAGGAGAAAATTCTAAAGGATTAATTACGGCAGATTTTCTAGTAAAAAAAGACATTATAAGAAATCAAGATTCAGGTAATGGAAAATATGAGTTCTCGAATAGAATAATGGATATATCACTTGGGTTAGGTGCTGAAATAAGAAAAAACCTTGTTGTAGGAATTGGTGGAGGATACCAAGTATCTAAAATTAGTGATAATCCGGACACCGTTAAAAATATAGAAATGAAGTTCCCTTATTACAGTGCATTGGGCTATTATGACACTAGAGATTCAGCAGTATTCCCTACAAGAGGAATGTTTGTAAGGCTAGATTATGTGGGTACAAGCACAGGAAATGCAGAATTTAATACAATCAATGTGAGAGCAGAATATAATCAAGAAATAGCAAAGAAAATAACAATAACACCAAATATTAGATATGTAACAACGGATGGAAATAAAATACCTGAAACATATTATCCTAAATTAGGTGGTTATAGAAGTTCTGATTATTCATTTGAATTTAGAGGAGTACCTAGTAGTAAATATAGAGGGAAAAGTTTATTAATTGGAGGATTGAAGTTTCAATATAATATAACAGACTTTATATTTGCGGATTTAGTATTTTCAAATGCAAGTATTTCTGAAGACTCATTCTCAATTGGGAGTAGGATGAAACAAAGTTATTCAACAGGAGTAGGTATTAAAACACCGATTGGACCAGCATTTATTGGAGTTTCTAAAACAGCTGGGGAAGATACAACATATTTCTTTAATTTAGGGTATGATGTGTATGCTGAATAATTTGGAAAAAAAATCTAAATTATGATAGAATGGTGTAGAATAAATTGATATAGAAAGGGATGGATTATGATAGAAAAAACAACCAAAGAAATCTTGAAAAAAGAACTAGTAATAATTACTGGAATGAGTGGTGCTGGAAAATCAGAAACAATGGATTTTTTCGAAGATAGGGGCTACTTCTGTATAGATAATTTTCCTATAAATCTATTCCAATATTTCAATGAAATATTCTTATCAGATGGGAAAAGAGATAAAATAGCAGTTGTGATCGATATTAGAGATAAGGAGTTCGTAAAAGAATTCATAAAACAACTAAAATTTATACAAGATCAAAAAATAAAGTATACAGTTATTTATTTAGATGCTAATACTAATGTACTTCTTAGTAGATATGAACTTTCAAGAAGAAAACATCCTTTGAATATGTATGAAACATTAATAAAAAACATAGAAGAAGAGAGAAAATTAATAAAAGATTTCAAGCTAAAAGCGAGTATTATTATAGATACAAGTAAAACAACAGCGAAACAGTTTCATGAGATATTAGAGCGTGAATTTGAAGGGAACACAACAAAGTTAAGCATTAATGTAACATCGTTTGGATATAAGTATGGGATACCATTAGATGCTCATTTAATGTTTGATTTACGATTCTTACCAAATCCATATTACATAGAAGAATTACGTAGTAAAACTGGAAATCATAAAGATGTTTATAATTATGTTATTAATCTTGATGAGAGCAAAGAATTCTATGAAAAGCTATATGATATGTTAGTTTATTTGATTCCTAAGTATGAAGTTGATGGAAAAGCTCATTTAAGAATAGCAATTGGATGTTCGGGAGGGCAACATAGATCAGTTTCATTTGTAAATAAACTGGTAGAGGATCTAAATAAAAAATTTGATTATAAGATAACAAAATTTCATAGAGAAGTCGGAGCAAAAAAAGAAATATAGATAAGGACTGGTGAGCTATGTATAAAGGGTATTTAGAAATAAAATATGGAATTATAGAAATTACTGCAGAGGAAAAGTATCTAACAGGAATTACAATTATTAAAACAATACCAGGAGATTCAAGCATTAATGAAAATAAGATAGTCAAGGAAGCAAAAAAGCAATTAAAGGAATACTTTGATGGTAAATTAGATAAGTTTAATTTACCAATTTATTTTGATAATAGTTTCAAGTCTAGAGTATTGAAAAGTCTTTATGAAACACCAACAGGAGATGTGTTGACATATAAAACATTAGCAGAAATGAATGATTCTAAAGCACATCGTGCAGTTGGTACAGCTATGGCAACTAATAAGATACCAATTATAATACCGTGTCATAGAGTAATTAAGAGTGATGGGAGTGTAGGAAACTACTATTATGGTAGTAAAATGAAGGAAGATTTGTTATTATTAGAAGCTGAATATTTATTTTTAAAGAAATGTACAAAAGTAGAAAATTTTTCTAAAAATGAACAAAATATGCTAATTAGTCATCCAACTCTAAAAAAAATGTTTGATGTCATGAAACCTATCAAGAATTATATACATTACAATACAATATTTTCTTGCGTAATATCACAAATTATATACCAACAAATAGCCTATAAGACAGCGAAAAAACAAGAGATTTTATTTTATAAATTGTGTAATTATGAAGTTACAAAAGAAAAATTAATGAAAATGGATGATAAAGAATTCAAGAAAATAGGAATAAGTGGATTTAGACTTAAATATATTAGAAATACAATAAACAGTGATATTGATTTTGAGAAACTTAGTGAATATTCTGATGAAAAGATATATGAAATATTAACGTCGATAAAAGGAATTGGTACATGGACTGTGGAAATGGTTTTGCTATTTGGAATGTCAAGAAGCCATGTTATTTCATACAAAGATTTAATAATAATAAATGGGTTGAAGCAACTTTACAAATTAGAAAATATAAGTTTATCAAAATTTAACGAAATAGTATCAACATTCAATGGATTTGAGAGCATAGTTTCCATAAATTTATGGTCATACATAGAAAAAGGGTATTACAAAAAACATTAATTTAAATAGAGGAAAAAAGTATGCAGAAAATAAAATCACCAATAGAATATAAAAATATTCCACCAAATCCTGGTGTTTATTTGATGAAAAACGATAAAGATAAAATAATATATGTAGGTAAAGCTAAAAATCTTAAAAATCGTGTAACATCATATTTTACAAATATAAGCTCACATACTGTAAAAACATTAGAGTTAGTAAAAAATATAGTTGATATAGAATTTTTCATATGTGCAACAGAAGTTGAAGCACTTATATTAGAAAATAATTTGATAAAGAAACATAAACCAAAGTACAACATCATGCTAAAAGATGAGAAAACTTATCCTTATATAAAGTTTACAAATGAAAAGTTTCCAAAAATTGAAATTGTTAGGAGTACAAAAAGGTTAAATGATAAAGCGGAATATTTCGGACCTTATCCAATGGGAATATATTTTGCAGTTAAATCATTAATCAAAGTATTTCCAATAAGAGATTGTACACGAAACATGGAGAAGGTGTATGATAGACCATGTCTAAAATATTACATGAATTTGTGTCCAGGGCCTTGTGTTTTTAAGGAAATAGGAGAAGAATACAATGCAAATGTTTACAATTTCAAGAACTTTCTAAAAGGAAATCAAAAGAAATTGCTACTAGATATGGATGAAAAAATGAAGTATTATAGTGAGCACATGGATTTTGAGAGAGCAATTATTGAACGTGAGAAAGTAAATTCATTGAAAAAAATGCTACAAAGTCAAGTAATAGAGTATAGCCGTGAAATTGATGAAGATGTTTTTGTTTACGAAGAAACATCAGATAATGTATTCTTATGTGTACTTAATATAAGAGAAGGAAAGATTATTAATAAAAATCATCTTACAATATCGCTTGAGAAATCTCAAGAAGACAACTTATTTGAGCGTTTAGTAACTTCGTATTATGAAAAAAGGAAGATACCTAAAAATATAATTTTTGATAAAAAATACGAAGAAAATTTACAAATAATAAAAGAATGGTCGAAAATTGAAAAAAATATAGATATAGAATTATACTTTCCAAAGATAGATAGTAGACGTTCAAAGCTAATAGAAATGGGGTATTTGAACCTTAATGAAGAAGTTGGGAAACACTTCAAGCAAAAAAAAGTTTTGCAAGAGGGCTTGAAAAAATTGAAAATCGAGTTAAAATTAAAGAACCTACCTTTGAGAATGGAGTGCTTCGATATTTCCAATATACAAGGAAAAGACGCAGTAGCTTCAATGAGTGTAGCGGTTAATGGTGAAACAGAACCTAGTGAATATAGAATATTTAAAATAACTGTCAAAGATACGCCAGATGACTTCTTAATGATGAGAGAAGCATTAACAAGAAGATATTCAAAATTGAAACTAGAAGAATTGCCAGATTTAATATTAATTGATGGAGGAAAAGGTCAATTAGGAGTAGCTGTTGATGTTCTAGAAACACTAGGAAAAATAGATAAGTTAAATATAATAAGTATAGCAAAAAGAGAAGAAGAAATATTTAAGAGTTATGAAACAGTACCTTATATTTTTAGCAAGTCAGACGAAGCTTTGAAAATATTACAACGGTTAAGAGATGAGGCACATAGATTTGGAATAAAACATCATAGAAAACTTAGAAGCAAAAGAAATATTAAAAGCTTTCTTGATGATATTAATGGTATAGGACCAAAAAGAAAAAAAGAATTAATAAACAGATTTGGAACAATGAAAAGTATAAAAGAGGCTTCATTCGAAGAACTATTAGAAGTAGTTCCAGAAAATGTAGCAATACAAATAAAAGAAAGCCAATAAGCATAATTCGGAGGTACAATGAAAAAGCTATCTATAATGTTATTTATAGCATTGAGCATGACAACATTCTCATTTTTTGATAAAATCAAATCAGAGATACAATTGAAATTAGAAGATGCACCAAGGTTTGAAAATATAAAAACAACAAAAAATGGGAAAACAACAGCAAAACCAATAAAACCAGGAACATATAATATAGAAATATATGAATTGAATTACTCTGGGGATGTTTTTGAAAAAAATAGATTTTTCAATATTTTTGGAAAGTTTCTTGAGACAAAAATGAAGAATGGGAAGGCAATAACTGATGAAAAATATTCTATAATAATAAATAACTTATTATACAATGATTTGAAGAAGGCAAAGGCAGAAAGTTTCTTTGATGAAGAAGAAATACTAGGATTACCTGCATCGTCACTCAATGACTATCAAAAATCACAATTGGCTGAAATGACAAAAAAATTGAATCTTTCTGAATATATTGGAACAGATCAAGAATATTTAAATAGACAAATATATATGTTATACATGTTGTTGAATATGAAAAATTACGAAGTAAACAAAGTGTATTCTGAATTAGATAAAGAACTTTTAGTCAAACAATTAAAAGATGCAAGGAAGAAGACAGCGGACTTATTTGAACAATCAGGAATAGAATACTTCATACAAGAAAGCTTTGTGAATACTAACTTAAATAAATTTACAGATGATTCTTTATATAAATTTGACAAAGATGTGGTTATATCAGAAAAAATAGAAGATCAAGCAATATTACCAGAAATAGATGGAAATGTTTATATAACAGCTTTTGATGCTAATCTAATTGATTCTCTAGTGGAAAACAAGCTTAAATTGAGAAGAAAACTTTTACTATTAGAGAACTCTAAGTATCAAGGTTACACGTATAATGAAGAAAATACAGTTATTTTTACTGGCGATGGGGAAAGTAAAGTTTACTATTACCCAGATTATAAAATAAATGTAGTGAAGAAGGATATTGATATTTCTGATTTAGAGAATGTAAATTCAGAATACTATGTTTCAGATTTTTTCAAATAATTATTATAAGTTAAGTGTAAAATAAAACAAAATATAATATATAGAAATTAATGAGGAGGAAGTATGAGTGACTATATTTTGGAAATGAAAAATATAAGGAAAGAGTTTTTTGGGGGTAAAATAGTCGCAAATGATGATATCACTTTAAATATAAAAAAAGGTGAAATTCATGCAATAGTTGGAGAAAATGGGGCAGGAAAATCAACACTTATGAAAATACTAAATGGACTTTATAGTATAACATCAGGAGAGATTTTTTATAAAGGTCAAAAAACAGATATAACAAGTCCGACAGTAGCAGCAAATTTAGGAATAGGAATGGTATATCAACATTTTATGTTAATTGATACATTGACTGTAGCTGAAAATATGGTTTTAGGTTTTGAACCTAGAAAAGGGATGATATTTGACATTGAGAAAGCAAGGGCAGAAGTTAGGTCAGTTTCTGAAAAATATGGATTAAATATAGATCCAGATGCAAAAATATCAGATTTATCAGTAGGGATACATCAAAGAATAGAGATACTGAAAATACTATTTAAAGGGGCAGAATTACTTATATTCGATGAACCAAGTGCGGTTCTTACTCCTCAAGAAGTAAAAGAATTATATGCTATTATGAGAAATCTTATAAAAGAAGGAAAAACGATAATATTTATAACACATAAATTGCAAGAAGTTCTTGATGTATCAAATAACATAACAGTTATAAGAAGAGGAAAAGATGTAGGTAATATTGCAACAACGGAAGCTACTAAAGCGATAATTGCAAATATGATGGTTGGAAGACCTGTATTGTTTGAATTAGAAAAAGATCCAGTAACTATTGGAGGACCAGTAGTAACTGTAGAAGGATTAACTGTGAAAGGGGACAATGGTTTAGATGCAGTTAAGGATATAAGTTTTACAATACGTGAAGGTGAAATTTTAGGAATTGCTGGTATTGAAGGTAATGGACAAACAGAATTAATAGAATTTCTTGCAGGACTTAGAAAATCAGAAAATGGAACTTATAAAATAAATGAGAATAATCTTGAAAACAAGAGACCTTTAGAAATAAGACAAAAAGGACTTTCACATATTCCAGAAGACAGACATAAAAGAGCGACACTTGAGGATTACTCTGTTGAAGAAAATATGGTTTTAGGTCTTCAAGATACATATGCAAAAGGGATGTTGCTGGATTATGCAAAAATAGAAGCAAACACAAAGAAATATATTGAAAAATATGATATAAGACCAACGGATGGAAAAGCTAGATTTGGCGGATTATCGGGAGGGAATCAACAAAAAGTTGTTATAGCAAGAGAATTAGAGAAAGAAAATAAATTTATAATAGCTGCTCAACCAACAAGAGGAGTAGATATAGGTGCTATTGAAATGATACATAATACAATATTAAAAGAGAGATTAGAAAAGAAAGCTATTATGGTTGTGTCAGCAGAATTATCAGAAATATTGGCATTAAGTGATAGAATAGCAGTTATGTATTCTGGAAAAATAGTAGGAATAATGGATAAAGAAGAAGCAACAACAGAGAAAATAGGAATATTAATGGCAGGAGGGAAATTAAATGACTAAGAAACTTAGAGAATTTCTTCCATCTATTATGGCAGTATTACTTGCAATGATAATAGGTGGAGTAATAATTATGTTAAAAGGAGCTAATCCGTTTGTTGTATACAAAGATATGTTTGTCGCAGCTTTTTACCAAGCAGGACCAAGATCTCCTTTTATGAGTGGTTTAGCAAAAACATTAGTTGCAGCAACGCCATTAATATTTGCAGCATTAGCAGTAATGGTATCATTCAAAGCAGGATTATTTAACATTGGAGCACAAGGACAAATGATTGCAGGAGGACTTGCAGCAGCAACAGTCGGTGTGACATTTCATAACTATGTACTAGGTAATATATTTGTAGCCATGGTAGCAGCTATTATTGCAGGATTTTTATGGGCAGGGATTGCAGGATTTTTAAAGGCAAAATTTGGTGTGCATGAAGTAATTAGTACGATAATGCTTAATTATATTATGATAGAATTACAAAATTATTTATTAAATGGACCATTGAAAGATAAAATGTCACAAAATATACAAACTGCAAAAGTATTTGAAGGGACAAGATTACCATTGTTTTTTTCTGAAATAACTAAACAGAAATTAAATTTAGGATTTATATTAGCAATTTTAGCAGTTATAGGAGTTTATTTCTTTTTTAAATATTTCAAAAAAGGATTTGAAATGAAAGCTGTTGGGTATAGTGATACAGTTGCAGAAAATGCAGGAATTAGTCCCAAATTAATCACAATATTAGCTATGGGAATGGCTGGAGGATTAGCTGGAATGGGTGGTGCAGAAAGAGTATTAGGAGGATCTGCGGCATATGTCTATACTGATCAAATAATGAGTGATATAGGATTTACAGGTATTGCAGTAGCACTATTAGGTAAAAATAATCCAATAGGAATATTTATAGCAGCTATTTTCTATGCGTCATTAGATATTGGAGGACAAATATTGCAATCAAGACATCAAATAGATAAAGAAATAGTTATAATAATACAAGCATTAATAATAATATTTGTAGCTGGAGAAAGAATGTTTGACTTTATTAAAAAAGGGAAGGTGAAATAAAGATGAATAATATAATGGATAATATAGTAGTATTTATTATAATACAAACTTTAATAATAGCCACTCCTATGATGATAACGGCAGTTGGAGCTTGTGTATGTGAACTTACAGGAGTAACAAATATAGGTCTTGAAGGTATTATGTTAAGTGGAGCATTTGCAGCAGCAGTAACAAATATATCATTAGCAAGTGTTATGGGACCTTATATAGGATTATTAGTAGGTATGTTTGTTGGTGGAATAATTTCATTAATTCATGCATACGTAAGTATACATTTAAAAGGAAATCAAATAGTAAGTGGTGTTGCAATAAATTTATTTGCAGCAGGAACAACAGCATTTCTAATAAAAACAATATACAAAACAGCAGGTAATACACCTCAAGCAGCACATTTAGGAAATCAATATGTAGTAACAATTTTAATATATGTTGTAGCAATTTTAGCATATTTCTTTTTATATAAAACAGTTATTGGACTAAGAATAAGAGCAGTTGGTGAGCATCCGCTAGCAGCAGATACAGTAGGGATTAGTGTGTATAAAGTGAGATATTTAGGTGTTTTAATATCAGGAATATTTGGTGGATTAGGAGGAGCGTACTTAACAACTGTAATGCTTCCAGGATTTAATAATAATATGACTGCTGGAAGAGGGTTTATGGCTCTTGCTGCAATGATTTTCGGTAAATGGAACCCTAAAGGAGCTATATTTGCAAGTTTGCTATTTGCATTCGGTCAAGTAGCAGCCGATCAAATGAAAGCATCAGGTGTTGGAGTACCGCAGCAGTTCTTAACAATGATACCATATATATTAACATTATTAGCATTAATAGGATTTGTTGGAAAAGCTAAGGCACCAAAAGCCTCGGGAATACCGTACGAAAAATAAATACGATTTTAAGATGATAAAATACTTGCAAAATTTGAAAAATGAGGTATAATTAATGTACAACAGAAGAAAACAAAACTTTAGGAGGATATCAATGAAAAAAATTATCATTATGTTAAGCGTTTTAGCTACAT
>JAGOYM010000095.1 GCA_018059165.1 Leptotrichiaceae bacterium
CCAGAAAAAGTAATGATTAAAGCTTTTTTATATCCCATTTTATTCCCCTTTTTCTTCTACCATTTTTATTATTAATAGAAAGTCTCGCACATCTTTCATTCTAATTTTTTTAAATATTTTCCATTCCAAAAAATATAACCATTTAAATTTCAAAAGAAATTCTCTTAGTTCCGAATACAACGTTTTGTATTCTGTATTTTTCATATAATATTCACTTAATTTTTTTATATTAGGATTGAATCCAGATCTAGGAAGAGATAATATTAATAGTAAAAAATCTCTTTTTTGAAATGTTTTCATATGCTTCTTTGGTATACTTTCTTCAAAGTCAATTAGAGAGATTACTTCATTTTTTATTGTGAAATTTCTTATCTGGCATCCACCTTGTGCATTTTCTGTGCTATGTAGCTTGATTAAAGTATCAAGTGCCCTTTGAACATAGCCTTCTTTAAATACATCTTGTTCATGTTTATCATTTATCTTTTGCTTCTCAATTTGATCATTCACATAATTCTTTAATGATTCCCCTGTATCTGACATTATAAAATAATTTTCTGTGACTTCCAAAATATGAGGGACACTAACACCTTGCTTCTCTAGTTCTTTTATTTTACCACTCTCAAACAAAATTTCATTTTCTGATGCTGATAATACTGAAGGAATTAACATTGGTTCTCTAGTAATTTTTTGTAATACCTCTTGGAAAATATGTCTTACCTTTTTTTGTTTTTCTCTTTTCTTCACATACACTTTATTTCCGTCTACTTCGTAAGAGCATACTCTATCTTCTTTTTTAAATGCATCTTCGACTATTTTTTGATATTTACTAATCATTTTTATCCTTTTCCTACCCCATAATAATTGAATATTTTTTTTACTTCTGAACTTTTAGAGTATATATTTCTAAGATCGAATAGATAATTCCCTTTCATTAAATCCTTAACTTTTGACAAACTTATTCCTCTAAACTGATTCCATTCTGTTATTATTACTGTTGCATCTGCATCTTTAACAGCAATATACTCATTGTCACAATATTCTATACTTTCCTCAATATCTTTTAATCTCCATTTTGCTTCTTTTATTCCTTCTGGACAATATGCTTTTATTCTTGCTCCATTTTTTACAAGTCCTCTTATTATATCAATTGATGGCGCATCTCTCATGTCATCTGTCTCAGGTTTAAACGATAATCCCAACACTGTAATAACTTTATTCTCGACTGATCCCATATTACTTACAATCTTTTCTACCATTTTTTGTTTTTGCTTTTCATTTGCTTGTATTGCAGCATCAATAACTTTGAACTCTTCACCATATTTTTTAGCTATATCAACAATTGCCTTTGTATCTTTCGGAAAACAAGATCCACCATATCCAGGTCCTGCATGTAAAAATTTCGGTGATATCCTTCCATCTTGTCCCATTGCTTTTGCTATTTGTTGCACATCTGCACCAACTTTTTCTGCAAGTAAAGCCATCTCATTAATAAAAGAAATCTTAACTGCCAAAAATGCATTTGACGCATATTTTATCATTTCCGCTGTTTCTACACTTGTAAATACGAATGGTGTTTCATTTATATATAAGACATTATATACTTTCTTCATCATTTCCTTTGCTCTTTCATCAGAATATCCGATGACAACTCTATCAGGTCTTAAGCAATCATTTACTGCTTTACCTTCTCTTAGAAATTCTGGATTTGAGACTACATCAAACTCAAAGTCTACTCCTCTTTCATCTAACTTTTTCTGTATAGTTTCTTTCACAAGTTTCCCTGTTCCAACTGGAACTGTTGATTTATCAACTACTACTCTATATCCATTCATATGTTCCCCTATAGAGTTTGCAACTTCTAAAACATATCTTAAATCTGCACTTCCATCATCTGCAGGAGGTGTCCCAACTGCTATGAATAATACTTCTGATGTCTCTACTGCTTCTTTTATTTCAGACGTGAACTGCAATCTTCCAGCTTCAATATTTTTCTTTAATAATGGTTCTAATCCAGGCTCATAAATAGGTACCCCACCATTTTTTAGCATTTCTATTTTTTCAATATTTGTGTCAACACAAGTTACTTCTAATCCAAATTCCGACAAAATTACTCCTTGAACAAGTCCCACATAACCTGTTCCTACTACACCTATTTTCATTATTTTCCTTCTTTCTCAATATTTAAATGATTTTCTATTAATATTATTTTTGATTCGTATACCAATTAACAAATTTCTTTATTCCATCATCAAATTTTGTCTCTGGTTTATATTTCAATATTTCTTTTGCTTTTGAAATGTCTGCATAAGTCCTATTTACATCTCCATCTTGCATAGGTTGAATATCTAAAATTGCTTTTGTTTTAAGTTCTTTTTCTATTGTTTCAACCATTCTCTTCAGAGAAATTGTTTCTGATTCTCCTAGATTGATTATTTCATAAACATTTTCATTTTCTTCAACATATTTTATTGATTTTGTTACTCCGTCGATTATATCTTCAATATATGTATAGTCTCTTTGAGTAGTTCCATCACCATAAAACGGTATTTTTTCTCCTGCTGAAATCATTTTAGTAAATTTATGTATTGCTAAATCTGGCCTCTGTCTAGGCCCATAAACTGTAAAGAATCTCAACATTATTGTATTTATATTGTACAAATAAAAATATGTGTGTGCTATTATTTCGCATGTTTTTTTTGTTGCTGCATAAGGTGATATTGCCCTATCCACATTGTCTTCTTCACTAAATGGAACTTTTTCGTTATTTCCATAAACTGACGATGACGATGCACAAACAAATTTCTTTATGTTATTCTTTTTCATTAATTCTA
>JAGOYM010000044.1:0-2826 GCA_018059165.1 Leptotrichiaceae bacterium
AAAATCTAATTACGATTGTAGTTTAATAGAAAATTATGTAGTATAATAATGGAAAGAAAAAATATAAAAAATATGGGAGAGTGAATTAATATGAGTAATTCAGTAATGCCAAACGGATTCCTTTGGGGTGGAGCAACTGCTGCAAACCAATGTGAAGGAGCGTACAATGAAGGTGGAAAAGGATTAAGTGTGCAAGATGTAACACCTCATGGAATTATGACTCCAAGAACGGAAAAACCAACAGAAGATAATATGAAATTGATTGCAATTGATTTTTATCATAGATATAAGGAAGATATTAAGTTGTTTGCAGAAATGGGATTTAAAGTATTTAGAATATCAATTGCGTGGAGTAGAATATTTCCAAAAGATAATGAAACCGAGCCGAATGAAGAAGGGCTACAATTTTATGACAATGTATTTGATGAATGTGCTAAATATGGAATAGAGCCATTAGTTACACTATCTCATTATGAGACGCCATTATACTTAGCAGAACAATATAACGGTTGGATAAGCCGTGAATTAATAGGATTTTACACAAAATATGCAACAACAGTATTCAAAAGATACAAGAATAAAGTGAAATATTGGCTTACATTCAATGAAATAAACTCTATTTTACATGAACCATTTATGAGCGGTGGAATAAACACACCTAAAGATAAGTTATCGAAATCAGATTTGTTTCAGGCAGTTCATCATGAGCTTGTTGCAAGCGCAATGGCAGTTAAAGTAGGACATGAAATAAATCCAGAATTTAAAATAGGTTGCATGATACTAAGTATGCCAATATATCCACTTTCACCAGATCCTAATGATATAATTAGAACAATGGAAAAAGATCATATGAATTTATTTTTTGGAGATGTTCATGTTAGAGGAGTTTATCCTAAATATATGAATAGATATTTCGAGGAGAATAATATAGTTATTGAAAAGACAGAAGAAGATCTTGAGATATTAAAAAATGTAGTTGATTTCATATCATTTAGTTATTATCTTAGTATTTGTGAAACAGCAGATCCAAGCAAGCAAATAAAAGGAAAAGGTAACCTTTTAGGAGGAGTTCCAAATCCAACATTGAAAGCAAGTGAATGGGGATGGCAAATAGATCCTCAAGGATTAAGATATGTACTCAACACATTCTATGATAGATATCAAAAACCATTATTTATAGTAGAAAATGGATTAGGTGCGGTAGATCAACTTATAACTGATGAAAATGGAAATAAAACAGTAAATGATGATTACAGAATTAACTATATGAGAGATCATTTAATGCAAGTCAAAGAAGCAGTCAAAGATGGAGTAGAAATAATGGGTTATACGTCTTGGGGATGTATTGACTTAGTAAGTGCATCTACAGCTGAATTAAAGAAAAGATACGGATTTATATATGTTGATAGAAATGATGATGGAAGTGGAACTCTAGAGAGATATAGAAAAAAATCATTCTATTGGTATAAAAAAGTAATTGAAACAAATGGAGAAGTGTTGTAGAATATAGGAAATTGAAAGTACTAGGAGGATAAGTGAGAGATAAAATTTATGTTGCCTTAATTCATTACCCTGTTTACAATAAAAATGATGAAATTGTAGCAACATCAGTAACAAATTTTGATATACATGATATATCTAGAACGTGTAGAACATACGATATAAAAAAATATTTCATTGTAACACCAGTTGATGCACAAATTGAATTAACAAATAGAATAATAGGGTTTTGGCAAGATGGTGAAGGAGTAGAATTCAATAAGAATAGAAACGAAGCATTTGAAAATACTCTTTTAGAGACATCAGTTGAATCAACAATTGAAAAGATTAAAGAAATAGAGGGAATAGGGCCACAAATAATAACAACATCAGCAAAAATATTTCCTAATACAGTTTCGTATGCAGAGCTTTCTGAGGAAATGTTCAACGATGAAAGACCATATTTGATACTATTTGGAACAGGTTGGGGATTGACTCAAGAAGTAATGGATTTATCATATAAAATATTAGAGCCTATAAGAGGTAAAACAAAGTATAATCACTTGTCTGTAAGAAGTGCAGTATCAATAATATTAGATAGATTAATAGGTGAAAAATAAGATTATATAGAGTACTAGAATATAGAAAATTCTAGTGCTTTTTTATAATTTAAAGGTATAATTTAGTCGAGGAGAGTGAAATATATGGAATCAGGAGAGAAAAAGTATATTATAGCTTTGGATCAAGGAACAACAAGCTCAAGAGCAATTATATTTAATAAAGACACTAAAATTATTGCAAAATCTCAACGAGAGATAACTCAAATATACCCACAATCTGGCTGGGTAGAACATGATGCTATGGAAATATGGGCAAGTCAAAGATCTGTATTAACTGAAGTTGTTGCAAAGTCTGGGATATCACTAAAAGATGTTGCGGCAATAGGAATAACAAATCAAAGAGAAACAACAATTGTTTGGGATAAAAAAACAGGGGAGCCAATATATAATGCGATAGTTTGGCAATGTAGAAGAACAGCCGAAATATGTGAAGAATTGAAAGACAGAGGACTAGAAGATTATATTAGAGAAAACACAGGATTAGTAATAGATGCTTATTTTTCTGGAACAAAAATAAAATGGATATTAGATAATGTAGAAGGTGCTAGAAAAAAAGCAGAAAATGGAGAATTACTATTTGGTACAGTAGATACATGGATTGTATGGAAACTAACAGCAGGAAAAGTTCACGTAACAGATTACACAAATGCATCTAGAACTATGTTGTATAATATTCGAACGCTAGAATGGGATAAGAAAATGCTAAAAGAATTAGATATTCCAGAAA
>JAGOYM010000044.1:2926-9086 GCA_018059165.1 Leptotrichiaceae bacterium
AATAATTTTTTAATGCAGTTTCAAGCTGATATTCTTAATACAAATGTACATAGACCTGAAGTTGTTGAAACGACTGCGTTAGGGGCAGCATATTTAGCTGGTTTAGCTGTTGGATTTTGGACAGATAAAGAGAATATTAGAGAGAACTGGAAATTAGAGAAAGAATTTATGCCAAAGTTAGATTATGAACTGAGAGAAAAGTATTATAGTGGATGGAAAAAGTCAGTTGAAAGATCTAAAAATTGGATAGAAGAAAAAGATTAACTTGATAAAAGCTTTCTCCAATGCTAAAATATTATATATAAAAATCAGATATAATATAACTATATTACACAAGGGGGAAATTTGGAAAATTTAGTCAACATAGGAACAATAATAGGAACTCATCATTTAGTAGGTACTGTAAAAGTAAATTCTATTTTTCAAGAAATAGAACTAATCGTAGGTGAAAAAGTCTTAATAGAAAAAAATGATCAGAAAAGAGTACTTACAATAAAAGATGTAAGAAGACTTAATGACAGAAAACTACTAGTAAATTTTGAAGAAATAAAAGGAATAGATCAAGCAAAAGAAATTAACAATTATCAAATAAAAATTAGAAGAGACTTACTACCAGAAAGAGATAGCGAAGAATTTTATTTTACAGATTTACTTGGCTTACCGGTATATGAGGCAGATGAAAAAATTGGAGATGTCCTAGATATATTAGAAACTGCGGCACACAATATATTGATTGTTATAGATGAAGAAGGGAAAGAAGTGTTGATCCCTATGGTGGAACAATTTGTCGAAAAGGTAGATTTTGAGGCAGGAAAAATATATGTAACACTAATAGAAGGAATGAGGTAAAAAATGAAGTTTACCGTTTTAACGTTATTTCCTGAGATATTTGAGCTATATTTAGCGCAAACAATAATGCAACGCGCTAGTGAACTAGGGATTGTAGAGTACAAGATTGTAAATATAAGAGATTATAGTGGAAACAAGCATAATCAAGTAGATGATATTCCTTTTGGTGGAGGTGCTGGGATGGTATTAAAACCAGAGCCTTATTGGAATTATTTTGAACAGAAAATGATTGAGAAAAAAGAAAAAAAAGGATATGTCATATTTGTTACTCCTCAAGGAAAACAGCTAACACATGAGAAAGTAATAGAAATATCAAACAGAGATGATGTGACAATAATTTCTGGTCGATATGAAGGTCTAGATCAAAGAGTTATTGATGAGTTTGTAGATGAAGAAATATCGATAGGGGATTACGTTCTTAGCAGTGGGGATCTACCATCACTTGTGCTAATGGATTCAGTAATAAGGATTAAAGAAGGGGTCATAAAGAAAGAATCGTTCGAAACAGATTCATTTTTCAATGGATTACTTGGTTTTCCTCAATATACAAGACCGATTGTTCAAGAAGGATACCCTGTGCCAGATGTTTTGAGAAGTGGCAATCACAAGAAAATAGATGAATATAGACATTTTAAAGCAATAGAAAAAACAGAAAAAAATAGGGAAGATTTATTAAATAAAAAGTTAGAATCAGAAGAATTTCAAAAAGAGTACAAAAAATATAAGAAACATAAGGAACAAGAGGAGAAATAAGATGATACTTGAATTAGATAATATTAAACCTAAAATACACGAAAATACTTTCATTGCTAATAGTGCGGATATTATAGGAAATGTAGAAAT
This sequence comes from Leptotrichiaceae bacterium, assembly GCA_018059165.1. GTDB lineage: Bacteria > Fusobacteriota > Fusobacteriia > Fusobacteriales > Leptotrichiaceae > JAGOYM01. The sequence goes on from JAGOYM010000044.1 coordinate 4,619, forward strand.
ATTTGAGAATGTGAGTATATGGTTTGGAGCTGTTTTACGAGGGGATGTCGAAAAGATAGTTGTTGGGAAGAATAGCAATATTCAAGATAACTCAACAGTTCATACAGATTTTGGGATTCCTTGTATAATTGGTGAGAATGTTACAGTAGGTCATAATGTTGTACTACACAGTTGTAATATTTCTGACAATGTTATTATTGGTATGGGAAGTACTATTTTAAATGGTGCAAAAATAGCAAAAAATTGTTTAGTCGGAGCAAACTCATTAGTTACTCATAAATTAGAGTACGAAGAAGGTGTGTTAATACTAGGTAATCCTGCAAAAATAGTTAGAATTTTAACAGACGAAGAAATAGAACACATTGTAAAAAATGCTAATCACTATGTAGAAAATGCAAAGAGATATAAATAAGTAAAAAAGCTCTATCCTAAATTTAATTAGGCTTAGAGCTTTTTATTTTGGTTAAATTAGTTCATTATTTTTAATATTAATTTTTCTTGCACATCTCCAAGAATTTCTTCAATTTCAGAACGTGAAATATTTTGTACTGTAATTATATAATAATTATCTACTTTTTCAGAAATTTCAAATGGTGATTTCTCAATATTGAAATCATCAGAAACTCTTATATAAAAGTCCGCTTTGATTGTTTTATTGTCAAGTACTTTGAATATTTTTGTAGAGTTAAAGAAATAATCAGTCATAATAACAGAATCAGTACCAATCTTAACTGCATCGGCAACAACAGCAGATGCGGTAGGATCCATTCCTGCACCACGACCATAAAATAATGTCTTTCCAGTGTACGAACCTTCTGTTTCGATAGCATTAAATACATCATCTACTTTTGCTAATATCTCATCATTTTTTACAAATGTTGGTTCTACTGAAATTTCAGCTTCATCATCCGAAATTAATTTAGAACTAGCTATTAATTTTATTGTATATCCTAGTTCAGAAGCAGCAAATATATCGATAGAAGATATATCACGAATACCGTTTAAGTACATATCTTTAAACTTTATAGATCCCCCATAAGCTAATGAAGCAAGAATGTTGATTTTATGACCAGCATCTATACCATCTACATCATATGATGGGTCAGCTTCTGCATATCCTTTAGAAGATGCAAGTGCAAGTGCTTCAGAAAATTCTAATTTATCTTCCTTCATTCTTGTAAGTATATAGTTAGAAGTACCATTCATTATACCTTGAATTTCTGTAACTGTGTTAGCTACTAAACTTTCAATTAATGGTGTAATGATTGGGATTCCACCACCAACGGCAGCTTCAAATAAGAATGCAACATTATTTTCTTTTGCTACTTGGAAAAGTTCAACACCGTGTTTAGCAATTAGTGCTTTGTTTGCAGTAACAACATTTTTCTTTGCTCTAAATGCATCTAGTATAATTGTCTTAGCAAGTGTTTCTCCCCCTATTAATTCTATAACAATATCAACTTCAGGATCATTTATTATTTTATTATAATCTGTAATTAGAATATTTTTATCAAAATCAAAAGAAAATTGTCTGTCTATATTCAAGTCACATGCATATTTCACTTCTAACTCACAGTTAGATTTAATCTTTATATTTTCCTTTTCAAGTGTTAACACTTTTAGTACACCTTCACCAACTGTACCAAGTCCTATTATTCCTACCTTCATTATTTTCCCCCTTCAATGTTAAAATTTAAGTTTTTGTTTTAGTTATTATACAATAAATTTGTCATGCAATGCAATTACAGCTTTATCAACATCGTCTTGACTTATAATACAAGAAACATTTATCTCTGAGCAAGAGATCATATCAATGTTTATATTATTTTCAGCTAATGTATCAAATATATCTGCTGTTGTTTCATAATGTGATTTCAAACCAACACCAATGACAGATACTTTTGCAACATTACCATCACTTAAGATGGAAGTGGCACCTATTTCCGTTTTTATTTTTTCTGAAATAGCAATTGCTTCAGGCAAGTCAGTTTTACTTACTGTAAATGATATATTATTTAATTCTTTATTTGTACTTGAACTTTGAACTATGATGTCCGTATTAATTTTAGCTTTTGCAAGAGTTGCAAAGACTTTTGCAGCAATGCCAGGTTTGTCAGGCATTCCTAATATAGTTATTTTACCTTCGTTTTTTGATGATGAAACACCAACTATTTTTGCTTTTTCCATTATTTCCTCTTCTCCTTTTACAATTGTACCTTTTGAATTATCAAACGATGATCGTAGATGTATATGAATACCATATTTTGCAGCAATTTCAACAGAACGTGGATGTAATACTTTTGCTCCAGAAGCAGCCATCTCTAGCATTTCTTGGTACGAAATCTCATTTAGTTTTTTTGAGTTCTTAACAATACGTGGATCTGCAGTGTAAACTCCATCAACATCTGTATATATTTCAACTTCATCAGCGTTCAACGCAACACCAAGAGCAACTGCAGTAGTATCTGAGCCACCTCTTCCAAGTGTAGTAATTTCGTTATCAATTGTTATTCCTTGAAATCCGGCAAAAACAACAACTTTTCCTTCTTTTAGTCGTTCTTTGATCTTTGTGGTATCAATATTCGTTATGAGGGCCTTTGTATGGTCCGCAGTAGTGCCAAATTTTACTTGAAACGCATTATATGATATTGCATCGCCTCCCATGTCTTTAATCGCCATAGAGAGCAAAGCAATTGATATTTGCTCGCCGGTAGTAAGTAGCATGTCAAGTTCTCTCTTATCTGGTAAATCAGTTATATCTTTTGCACGTTTCAAAAGACTATCAGTTACACCAGCAGGAGCAGAGACAACAACAACAACATCGTGACCTTCACTTCTATATTTTAGAACTCTTTTGGCAACTTCCTTTACACGTGCACCGTCTGCAACAGATGTACCTCCATATTTTTGAATAATTAATGCCATTAATACCTCCAAATTTCTAAATACTATCTAATTTTATATTTAATTTTACTATTTACAATATATAGTATATTATTTTGAGATAAATTTCAATAACTTTAATCAATATAATTGGGGATAATTGATATATATGATAAAGGTTATTCAAAAAAATAAAAAAAAAACTTTGCAAAATGTGAAAATGTTGCTATAATGATTTTAGAAACCAAGAGCAAGTGGAACAAAGTAGTGTAACAAAAAAGTAACAGTAGTTTGTAACAGAAGTTTGTTTGAGGTAACAATATTTTTAGGAGGTATCACATTGTTAGGAAAAGTTAAATGGTTTAACGACAAAAAAGGATTCGGTTTTATTTCAGGTGAGGATGGAAATGATTATTTCTTACATTTCTCAAAAATTGACAAAGACGGATTCAAAACTGTAAGCGAAGGCGAAGAAGTTAGTTTTGATGTAGAAGAAGGACCAAAAGGTCCTCAAGCAACAAACGTAATTTCAAGATAATAAAAGCGGCATATGCCGCTTTTTTATTTTATATACTATTTTTTTTATCCCATATTTCATAGACTTCAGGAAATACTTTTAATGCTCTATCTAAAATACCGTTAAGATAAGCAATTGTCAAACCATAGTTTATGATTGGAACACCTTGTTCAACACTCGACTCAATTCTATAAAGCATTTCTTTTCTATTCAACATACATCCACCACAGTGAATTACAACTTTATAATCTTTAAGATTATCTGGATAATTACGTCCATTAGAAAATTCAAATATAATATCTTCACTTATATTCTGTCTTATCCATCTAGGAATCTTAACTTTACCAATATCATCAGGTTGTTGATGATGAGTACATGACTCAGCAATAAGAACTTTGTCGCCAGCTTGTAATGTTTTAAGTGCCAATGCACCTTCAACCATAGAAAGTAAATCACCTTTATATCTCGCAAAAAGAATCGAAAATGATGTTAATAATATATCATCTGGGGTATCTGCTGAAACTTTTGAAAATACTTGAGAGTCAGTTATTACTAATTTTGGTTTTTCTTTTAAGCTTTCTAGCATCATTCGCAGTTCTCTTTCTTTACATACATGAAAGTTCACATCATTATCTAATAAATCTCTCATAATTTGCACTTGTGGCAGTATAAGACGTCCTTTAGGCATTCCAGTATCAATAGGAATAACTAGTACTACATGTTCTCCATTTTGCACAAGGTCACCTAAAATACTAGGTTCTTCAAATTCTTTAGGAGAATATTTAATTATCATATCTTTTAATTCTCGTATATTTATATTTTCTTTTGCAGAAACTTGTATATGATTATATCCTAAATTCTCAAATTGAATAGTGAGTTTTCTAATATTATCCTTAGAAATGATAGCGTCGATCTTGTTAATAACTATAATAAAAGGGATTTTTGATTTTGATAATAAATCTAAAATCTTAATATCAAAGTCATTTAATCCTGTTTCATCAACTAATATTAATGCAATATCAGTCTTTTTTATAACATCTAAAGATTTTTTTATTCTTAGCTCTCCTA
>JAGOYM010000096.1 GCA_018059165.1 Leptotrichiaceae bacterium
TATGGAACACCATTTACAAAAGAATCATTACTATATAGAGATATATTTGAGAAATTCTATCCAGGAAAAGCTGAATGGATAAAAGATTTCTGGATGCCTAATAAAACTTGGGATGGTTGTAATGTAAATGATCCAAGTGCAAGAGTATTATCAAACTACGGAGACAGTGGAAAGTAGTTGCAATGAATAGAATGGAGAAAAATGGAAATCGTACAAAAAAATAAAAATGCAAAGAATATTAAAATAATGACTATAATGATGTTTTTCATAATGTTAATATACAACATGGGACATCCAGCAACACCAGGACTTATAGAGTTAAGAGGACTTTCAAAAAGCATATCGGGAGTTTTCTTAGCTGCTATGAGTTTAACAATGTTTCTATCATCACCATATTTAGGAGCAATAGCAGATCAAATAGGGAAAAAGAAAGTATTTGTGTTCCTGCCACTAGGCTATGGGTTAAGTCAAGTTATGTTTGCACTAACAGGAAATTTACCAATGATGATATTGTCACGGTTATTTTCAGGAATATTTGCAGGTGCTACATACAGTGTTGCATACGGATATGTTAGTGATATTAGTGAGAGACAAATGAAATCTGCAAATATAGCAAAAATAGGTTCAATAGCAATAATAGGTGGTGCATTAGGAGCTAAAATAGGTGGGCAAGTTGCAGTAATGAACACAACGTATCCATTTATATTACAGTTAATACTATCAATAGTTGTAACAGGATTATTATTTTTCTTTTTAAAAGATACAGAAGAAGATGAGGAAGAGACAAAATCAAAAAGATTATCTGACTTAAAAGGATTGAATCCATTCTCAACATTTAAATATATAAAAGAATTAGATTCGAGTTCGAAATTTTTCGTATTAATAATATTTATGTCTGGTGTAGGAATTTTCAGCTACAACAGTTCGATAATTTATTTTCTTAAGTTCTATAAAAATGTAAGTTCCAATACAATAGGTACATTTACAATGCTATCTTCATTATTAGCATTTCTTGGAACAAGTTTCTTACTCAAATGGATGCTTAAAAAACATAAAGAAATTTCAATATACAGAGTATTTGTTACTTTAGGTATTCTAATAATGATATTATCATTAGTAATTCTAGAGAAGGGACTAATACCATACGTACTTTTCTCTATTTACACAATGTCATATGAGATTGTGAGAACTTTAGGTAATAGTATACTGGCCAACAGATTTAAAAGAGATCAAGGTAAAATACTTGGAATTGCAACAGGAATGGGATCGCTTGGAATGGCAGTTGGATCGTTAATATCAGGATATTTGTTAGCTATGGACTCGTATTTACCATTTATTGTAAATATTGTCATGATGTCATTGGTAATAGGGTTGCTAATATATAATAACTTTATAAACACAAAAAAATAATTTAAAACATGGGAAGGCTCTGATCAGTAATATATCAGAGCCTTTTATAATTTTTCTATTTTAGATAAGATATCTAGATAATTGTAATCAAGAATAATGCTATTCAATTGTTCATTGAGATGAGGGTAATCTTTGAAATAGTATTTAACAAATTTATTCATTTCTAAACAAGTTAATTTCTCTCCTTTATTAGCATGTGATAATTCATAGTGCTTTATTATAATGTTTTTTATATCATCAAGTGAAGGGAGTGTTTTTACTACACCGTTATTTAGCTTTTCTCTTAATTGAGTAATTAGCCAAGGATTACCGATAATTCCACGTGCTAATAAAACTCCGTCAAGATTAGATGAATTTATAACAGTCATTATTTTATCAACATCAAATAAATCACCATTACCTATAAAGTCTATTTTTCTATCAATCTTACTTAATCTAGAAACAAGATCCCAATCAGCAATTCCAGAATATTCTTGCTCTCGTGTACGACCATGAACACAAATATATTTAAGATTAAGTCTATTTGCAAGATTAATATAAAATTCAGGCTCATGAAAGTCTCTAAATCCAGTACGAATCTTTATAGAAAGTTCAGTATTATCACTTAATTGAGATCTTAATGTTTCTAATAAGTCAGTCATATTTTCTTTCTCTGGGAGAAGTGCTGATCCGGCTCCTGTTTTAATAATTTTAGTTTTAGGACATCCCATATTTAGCTCTAGATGTTTAATTCCAATAGATTCAAGTTTAAGGAAAGCATCTACTAAACGTTCTTTCCCTGATCCAAAGACTTGTACAGACTCATCTCCATCACGTTTCAGTAATGTGTTGAATGTATTCACATCATTCATATTCACTAGGTTAGCATTTACCATTTCTGTGAAAATGAGATCAGGATTAAACTCTTTAAGAATACTTCTAAATGCATAGTCAGTTATACCTGCCATTGGTGCTATGTAAATTTTCATTATTTAATCCTTTCTAATATATATTTATACATCTATTATATCAGTATATTAGGTTCAAATCAATTATATTTACTTTTAAGTAAACGAAAATTGTTTGAAATAAAGCCTGAAAAATAGTATAATACTCATATAATAATTAAAATTTATATAAACTATAGAAAAGAGGTAATTATATGAAAAATAGAAATAAAGCAATAATTGTAGCTTCACTTGTGGGAGCAGTTAATAGTTATGCAACTTGTAGTGTCCCAAGTAATGGGGCAACTGCAGGATCAACTGTTACATGTAC
>JAGOYM010000045.1 GCA_018059165.1 Leptotrichiaceae bacterium
ATTTGTAAATTATTTATACATTTCATTTAGTCTTGCTTGAATATCTTCATCCTCAATATACTCATCATATTCCATTTCTTTTTCAAGAGCACCATTCGGTGTAATTTCTATTAGTTTATTTGCAATAGTTTCAATAAATTCATGATCGTGTGTTGTGAATAATATAGTACCTGAAAATTTAATAAGAGATTTATTTAATGATGTAATCGATTCTAGATCTAGGTGATCAGTTGGGTTATCTAATAATAATACATTAGCCCCTGCTAACATCATTCTTGAAAGCATACAACGAACTTTTTCTCCCCCTGATAGAACTTTAGCTTGCTTTTTAGCTTCTTCACCAGAGAACAGCATACGTCCTAAGTATCCTCTTACATATTCTTCATGTTGATCAGAAGAGAATTGTCTTAACCAATCAATTAATGTCATGTCAACATTTTCAAAAAACTCAGTATTATCTTTAGGGAAGTAACTTTGTGTTGTAGTTGTACCCCACTCAAATGTTCCAGAGTCCGCTTCTAATTCTCCTGCTAATATTTGTAAAAGAGTAGTTTTAGCAATATCATTTCTTCCTAATAAGACAACTTTATCACCTGTATTTATAGTAAATGAAATATTGTTTAATACTTTTTCACCATCAATAGTTTTGCTAAGACCTTCTACTTTTAGCATATTATTTCCAGCTTCTCTATCTTGTTTAAATTCTATAAATGGATATTTTCTATTTGAAACTTGCATATCTTCAAATTGTAGCTTATCTAATTGTTTCTTACGACTTGTCGCTTGCTTAGATTTTGATGCATTTGCAGAGAATCTAGCGATGAAGTCTTGAAGTTCTTTTTTCTTTTGATCCATTTTTTTATTTTGGTTACGTAATAATTCTAACATGATTTGGCTTGATTCATACCAGAAATCATAGTTTCCAACAAACATTTTTATCTTGCTATAATCAATATCAGCAATATGTGTACATACTTTGTTTAAAAAATGTCTATCATGTGAAACTACAAGAACAGTGGTATTTTCAAGCTCCAATAAGAAATTTTCTAACCATGTGACTGCTCTTAAATCAAGTCCATTCGTAGGCTCATCTAATAATAAGATATCAGGATTACCGAATATAGCTTGAGCAAGCAAAACTTTAACTTTCTCTGGTTCTGTTAATTCTTTCATAAGTTTGTGATGTAGCTCAGGCATTACTCCTAAACCAACTAAAAACTTTTCTGCATTAGTCTCTGCTTCCCAACCATCTAACTCAGCAAATTCACCTTCTAACTCCGCTGCAATCATACCGTCTTCTTCAGTAAATTCTGATTTTGAGTAAAGTGCATCTTTTTTTTGCATTATTTCATATAATTTTTCATGCCCCATCATAACAACATTTAAAACACTAACTTCTTCAAATGCAAAGTGATCTTGTTTAAGAAATGACATTCTTTTATTTTTTTCAATAATAATATCACCGGTTCCAGCATCTATTTCACCTGCTAAAATTTTTAAAAATGTTGACTTCCCGGCACCATTAGCACCGATAATACCGTAACAATTTCCTGACGTAAATTTTATGTCTACCTCGTCAAAAAGTTTTCTTCCACCAAATTGTACTGACAAATTACTTGTAGATATCAAGTTATTTCCTCCTCTAAAGTTTATTTTATATAATAAAAGTTTATTAATTTATATAGTTTCTAAAATATAACATCATACACTAGATTATAACAAAAAAAATAATAAATTTCTAGTGTAAACGAAGACTTTATTTTTTTACTAATAACTGATAGAATATAGTGAGGTGATTCTTTTGAAAAAAACAAATTTTCACACACATAATTATAGATGTGGGCATGCAGTAGGAAATGTTGAAGACTATGTTAAAGAAGCAATTAAGCACAACTATACTGAATTAGGTATTTCAGATCACTCACCATTACCAGATTATTGTTTTGATAGAATGGGAATGGATGAGTTAGAAGGTTATTTTGAAGAGATAGAAATGGCACAAAAAAAATATAAAGGTAAAATAAAGATTTACAAGTCACTTGAAGCAGAATATTTTCCAGAATTCAGCGAATTTTATGAGAAACTTAAAACAAAGCTAGATTATTTGCTACTGGGGTTACATTTATATCCTAAAAATGGTAAAATAAATGACGCTTGGGCAATTAAAGATGACGAAGGTGTTATTGATTATGCATATTTTATGAAAGATGCAATAGAAAGTAACTATTTTGAAATTGTTGCCCATCCAGATGTTTTTATGGCGGGTTATAGGAATTGGACAGAAGCTTGCATTGAAGCAACACACATTATATGTAGAGCAGCTGAAAAAATGGACATAGTATTGGAAATAAATGCTAATGGTATAAGAAAAACGGAAGAAAAAAATATAAAAGGGGATAGATATTTATATCCTTATAAAGAGTTTTGGGAAATTGTAGCAGAATACAATATAAGAACAATAATTGGATCAGATTGTCATGACTATAAAATGATAGAAGATGAGGCAATACAAAAAGTTAGAGAATTTGCTAGAGAACTGAATATATATCCAATTGAAACAATATTTTAGATAATCAAAATAAAAATTATAATTTAAATAATTGGGAGTGGTAAAATGGAAGGATTTAGATTTTTAAAAGGAAAAAAAGAAATACATCCCACAACTGGAATTACATTAGAATATCTTGAGAAATCTAGCGCAGTTTGTTTTGTATTATTTAATGAAACAAAAGAAAAAGTTATATTAGTTAAGCAATATAGGCCAGGTGTTAAAGGGGAAACGTGGGAAGTTCCTGCAGGGCTTATAGACAAAGGAGAAAATCCAAAAGATGCAGCATTTAGAGAATTAAGAGAAGAGACAGGTTATTCGTTAGATGATATTGTTGATATTGATGGATTAGAAGAAGGAATATATGCAAGTCCTGCGTATACAACTGAGCAATTACATTTTTTCTATGGAAGACTTAAGTCAGATAGTACAGTGGCAAAAGAACTAATGTTGGATGATGGTGAAGATATTGAAAGCGAATGGTTTAATATAGATGATATTCTTAAAATTTCCAATGATATGAAAACATTATTCTCAGTATTGTGTTTTTCACAATTGAAAAGATAATAAGTTTGTTGATTACTTAAAATACTTAAAGGAAGGGAGGTTTATACAATGGAAAATGATAAAAACCTTGAAAATATTGATTTAGATAGTAAAGACTCTAAAGATGAAACAAAATCAATAGAAGAATTGAAAAATGAAATAAAAAGTAGAAGAAAAGAAGAGAAAGACAATGTTATTGAAGAAGAAGAGGATGTAACTCCTGAAGAAATAGCAGAAGGAATTGTTCAATTACAATCTGAAGAAGAGCTAGAAGAGTTTTTTGAAGAGAATCATACTGTAGATATAGCTGAAAGCTTTGAAGAGTTAGATGATGAAGAGATATTGAAAGTATTTGAGCTTATGAGTAATGACAAAAAAGCAAGAATATTAGAAGAAGCAGATGAAGATTTACAAGAAAAAATAATAGATTTGATAGATGTAGATGAAGTTATTGAAATATTTGGGCAGATGTCACCAGATGATATAGCAGATATTTTAGGAAATATCGATTTTCAAAAAAGTAAAGTAATCCTTGAAAATATGAAAAGATCTGAGGCAAACAAATTAAGAGAGTTACTTGGGTATGAAGAAGATTCTGCAGGTGGAATAATGACAACACGTTATATTGCACTTAAAGAAACACTTTTAATAAAAGATGTAATGTCAAAAATTAAAATGATTGCACCTAAAACAGAAGTAATAGAAACAATATTTGTTTTAAATGAGAAAAAAGAATTGATTGGTATAGCAGATTTAAGGGATATTTTGATATCGCCAGATGACATAGCATTATCTGAAATAACAGATGAAAATGTAATATATGCTCATGCTGAAGATGATCAAGAGGAAGTTGCAATGTTAGTATCAAAATATGACTTAAATGTTATACCTGTTATAAATAAAAGAAAAAATATGTTAGGGATAATAACAGTAGATGATATTATTGATGTAATTCAAGAAGAAAATACAGAAGATATCTTGAAATTAGGAGGAGTTTCAGAAGATGAAAATATAGATTCTACATTCTTATTTTCTGTTAAACGAAGATTACCTTGGTTATTTGTAAATTTAATAACAGCATTTATTGCATCAACGACAGTAAGTTTATTTTCAAGTACGATTTCTAGGGTAGTTATATTAGCTGCAGCGATGCCTATTGTCGCTGGAATGGGTGGAAATGCAGGAACACAAACTCTTGCAGTTACAATAAGAGGAATTGCACTAGGAGAATTAGATCCGAAAGATACTTTAAGATTAGTTATAAAAGAGTTGACTGTAGGAGTTATAAATGGTGCAGTATTAGGAATATTAACAGGATTTATTATGCTTTTATTACATGGCAATCCATTTCTAGGAATTATTATATTCCTAGCAATGACAGGTAATATGGCGTTAGCTTGTTCAATAGGATTTTTAGTTCCAGTAACACTTAAATTTTTGAAAATAGATCCCGCACTAGCATCGGCTGTAATATTAACAACGTTTACAGATACTTGTGGATTTTTTATGTATTTGGGATTGGCAACATTATTCATAAGTAAATTAGTATAGAAAATCTAGATATTAAGATTGAGGAGATAAATATGATTACAGAAAGCGATAGATGTGGATGGGCAAAGAAAGAGTTAGACATAGAATATCATGATACACAATGGGGAAAACCGTGCTACGACGACAATGAGTTATTTGAGATGCTTATATTAGAGGGATTTCAAGCGGGTCTTAGTTGGACAACAATACTTAATAAAAGAGAAAATTTTAGAAAAGCATTTGATAAGTTCAATTATAAAAAAATAGCTAAATATAATGAGAAAAAATTTGAAGAATTGATGCTTAATGAAGGAATTATAAGAAATAAACTTAAAATCCATTCGTCAGCAATAAATGCAAATAAATTTATGGAAGTTCAAAATGAGTTTGGAAGTTTTTCGAAATATTTATGGGGGTTTGTAAATAATAAACCAATTATAAATAAATGGAAAACGCTTCAAGAAGTGCCAGCAAGTACAGAATTATCTGATAAAATAAGTAAAGATATGAAAAAAAGAGGATTTAAGTTTGTTGGAACAACAATTATTTATGCTTATTTACAAGCTGTTGGAGTTGTAAATGATCATTTGACAAGTTGTAAATTTAAATAGAATAATAAAGGTATTGATATAATGAAAGAAAAAGAAGAGTATATAAATGGATATTTAGTAGTTAGAAAAAATATTAAGAATATTAACATAAGAATTAATAAGAGTGGAGAACTTAAAATCTCTGCACCTTTAAGGTTAAATAGTCGTATAATAGAGCAATTTCTTATTTCAAAAGAATCTTGGATGACGGAAGCTATTGAAAATAGAAAGCAGATATTAGAAAATAAAAAAGAAAATCTGTATATAGATGGAGAAGTGCATAAGATAATAGGAAAAGATTTTTTTTTAAAAGTAATTGAAAGCAAAATTGATAAAATAGAGATAGATGGCGAAAATCTTTATTTGTACACAAAGAAAAATACTAAAGAATATAAGGAAAAGCTGATAAATAAATGGTATAAGGAAAAAGCAAACATAATTTTTTCAGACATAATCGATAAGTGGTTAAAAATATTAAATGAAAAAATAAATCACCTTTCAATAAAGAAAATGACAACTAGATGGGGATCTTGTAATCATAAGAAGAAGTACATAAATTTAAATGTTGAATTAGTAAAAAGATCAGTATTTGAGATAGAATATGTTGTTTTACATGAACTTTCTCATTTAAAACACCCTCATCATGGAAAGTCATTTTATGAGTATGTGGGTAGTTATATGTCAAATTATAAAGAAGCTGAAAAACTATTGAAGTTAAAGACTAAGTAAATTCTAAGAAATATGTGATAAAATAATCTAGATATAAAATTGAAACAAGAGGAGAAAAAAATGAAAAAAATGATAACAATATTACTAGCAATTATATTTTTAGCAGCACTTGGTTTCGCAGCTCAAACAAAAAAAACTACAAAAAAAGGAGTAAAAAAAATGGAAATTACAGCAGTTATTAAAACAGAAAAAGGGTCAATAAATTTAAAATTATATCCAGAAAATGCACCATTAACAGTAGCAAATTTTGTGAATTTAGTACAAAGAAAGTATTATGATGGACTTACTTTTCATAGAGTAATAGCAGATTTCATGGTTCAAGGGGGAGATCCTAGAGGTAATGGAACAGGAGGACCTGGATATGAATTTGAAGATGAATTTAATAATGGATTTGATTTCGCAGTTCCTGGGAAATTAGCAATGGCAAATAGAGGACCAAAAACAAATGGATCACAATTTTTTATAACAACAGTACCAACTGATTGGTTAAATAATAAACATACAATATTTGGAGAAATAAAATCAGAAGCTGATATGAAAATATTGAAATCAATAGCAACAAGCGATAAAATAATTTCAATAACTGTATCAGGGGATGCTATAAAACCATTGTTGGAGAAAGAAAAAGAAAGAATAGCAGAATGGAACAAAGTGTTAGATGCAAATAATAACGGAAAACTTTAAAATTATAGATTTAAGATAGGAGCGAAAATGTTAGAGAAGTATCTTGAAAAAATTAACAATGAGACGAAAGTGGAAGATGAAATTAACATTCTTAAGGCAGAGTTATTGGAAAGTAAGAAGCCTTCTTTAAAAGAGCCAATTCTATATTTTCTTGAGAGCGAGTTAAAAAATATTCCATCAGGATTCTCAAAAACATCGTTTAATGAATTAAATGTAATACCATATATTGCAAAAAGAAGCTTATTAGAGCATTTGCCAATACAGAGACATCCAATCCCATATATTTTAGTGAGATATATAGAAAATGAAATACCTTTTTACTTCTTTCTATTTAGGGAAAGTGGGAGTACTGAAACTAGATTAGTTGGGCGTAAAGGATTACCAGGAGGCCATGTTGATGGTGTTGATGCAGTGCTTGACGACAATAACAATATAAGACCGAAAGAGACAATAGAAATAGGCTTATATAGAGAATTACTAGAAGAAGTGGGGATTCCAAAAGAGGAAATTAAGAATATCGAGCTAGTTGGATTTATAAAAGAAACAGAAGAAAGAAGTGTAGGGGCTGATCATTTAGGATTAGTATATCTTATTGATGTTGCACATAAAGATTATAAATCAATGGAAGAAGGAATTATATCAGGTGCATGGTTACGAAAAGAAGAAGTTAATCCTGATGAATTAGAGTCTTGGGCACGATTAGTTTACGAGAATATAATATAGCTACTGAATGATATAAGTAAAATAACAGATTCGTCTGTTATTTTTTTATTATCAAAAAAATATTGATTGCACATACAAACATTTTACTGTATAATGAGATATAAAAAAACAAGGAGGAAACATGTTTAATTTTAATTTTTATAATCCAACAAGGATCTATTTTGGTAAGGATAGATTAGAATCAATTAATGAAAATGTTCCAGTTGATGCAAAAGTACTGATAACATACGGTGGAGGAAGCGCAAAAAGAAGTGGACTTATCGATAAAGTAAAAAGCATCTTAGGAAGTAGAGAAATATTTGAATTTTCTGGAATAGAGCCAAACCCTAAATATGAAACACTAATGAAAGCAGTAGAAGTAGTAAAAGCTGAAAACATTGACTATATACTTGCAGTTGGTGGAGGATCAACAATTGATGGAACAAAATTTATTTCATTAGCATCTAATTACGAAGGAGATGCGACAGAGTTACTAATGAAAGGATTTTCTGGAGTAACAAGCGAGATGGTTAAGAAAGTTATTCCATTTGGAAGTGTGTTAACTTTACCTGCAACAGGATCAGAAATGAATAGTGGAGCAGTTGTATCATACAATCATGCAAAATATCCAGTGATGAGTGAGTTATCATTTCCTAAGTTTTCAATATTGGATCCTACTCTTACATTTACACTTCCTAAAATACAAGTTGCAAATGGTGTAACTGATGCATTTGTACATGTTATGGAACAATATATAACTTATCCAGTTGATGCAAGAATACAAGATAGAATGGCAGAAGGAATATTACAAACATTAATAGAAATAGGAACGACTACTATAAATGAGCCTGAAAATTATGATGCACGTGCTAACTTAGTTTGGAGTGCGACAATGGCTTTAAATGGATTAATAGGAACAGGAGTACCTCAAGATTGGTCTAATCATATGATAGGACATGAACTTACAGCAATGTTTAATATCGATCATGGACAAACGTTAGCAATAATATTACCAACAATGTTAGAAGTAAGACGTAATCAAAAAGAAGCAAAATTATTGCAATATGCGGAGCGTGTATGGCATATAACAGAAGGAACTAAAGAAGAGAAAATAGATTTAGCAATTAAGAAAACGAGAGAATTTTTTGAAAGCTTAGGAATAAAAACTCGTTTAAGTGAATACGGTATAACAGCCGATAGTATTCCTTTACTAGTAGAACAACTAAGAAAAAACGGATTGACAGCACTTTCAGAAACAAGAGATTTGAATCTTGATATAAGTAAAGAAATTTTAGAAAAATCATTGTAATAATAGCCCTGAACGATATTGTAACTATTTATCATTTAGGGCTTTATTCTTTCTTGACAAATACACCTGTATTATATTATAATTTTCATTACAAAACGATAGTTATAAAATAATAAGTTTATACAATTTGAAAAAA
>JAGOYM010000046.1 GCA_018059165.1 Leptotrichiaceae bacterium
CCTAATACTTTTATAAATTCATAATTTTGATTTTCAACATCTTTTATTTCAAGATTCAGAATCTCAGAAACTCTTGCCCCTGTTGCCACTAATAATTTGATTATTAATTTATCACGTTGTCCTTCAGGCGTTCCACTACAATTATCTACAATTTCTTTTATTTCTTTCATACTTAATATTTCTGGCAATCTTTTTTCTCGTTTTATATTTTTAAGCATAACAGTTGGATCATTTTCAAGCATCTTATTAAGAAAACAAAATTTATAGAAGTTCTTTATTGCCGATATCTTTCTAAGTACGGAATTTCTCTTTACTTCCTTATTCATTTTATCAACATAATTAATTAAATCATCTTCTGTAATGAAATTGAAATCTCTATCCATTTCTCGTGCAAAAAATTTCAAATCTCTCTCATAGCTTTTAATAGTATTTTCTGCGTTCCCCTTTTCAAATTTCAAATAATTCAAGAATTCTCTTATTTTTAAGTTGTTCTCTTTTTTATAATCATTCATACAATCACTCTATCTCCATTATTTCTTTTGCATGCTTAATAGATGTTTCTGTAATTGTGTCACCTGATATCATCCTTGCAATTTCACGCATTCTCTCATCTAGATTCAATTCTCTTACTTTTGTTTCTGTTAAATCATTTTCAATCTCTTTCTTAATATAAAATTGCTGTGTCGCTTTTGCTGCTATTTGTTGTGAATGCGTCACACATACTACTTGTACTCTTTCTGATAATTTCTTAAGTTTATTAGCAACTCTCTTAACTGTTTCTCCAGCGATTCCTGTATCTATCTCATCAAAAATAAGAAGTGATATATTATCAACTTCAGAAAATATAGTTTTCAGTGCTAACATGATTCTAGAAATTTCTCCACCTGATGCTATCTTAGCAAGTGGTTTAATATCTTCTCCTACATTTGTTGACATCATAAATTCAACTTCATCAATTCCCTTGTTTCTTATAATCTCTCTGCTTGTAAATTCAACTTTGAATTGTGCTGCTGTCATATTCAAGTCTTTAAGCTCTTCATTTATCTTTTCCTCAAGCATATTTCCTGCTTTTTTCCGTAACTCACTTAAGAGGTTTGATTTTTCAAAATATTCTTTTGTTAGATTCTTCTTCTTTTCTCTAAGTTTATCTAATTCATCATTTTCAAAATCAATCATAGATAATTTTTTTTGAATTTCATCTCTATATGTCATTATTTCAACTATTGTTGAACCATATTTGAATTTCAATTTATTAATTGCATCTATTCTTTTTATTACTTTTTCAAGTCTTGAGTCATCAATCTCAACTTCTTCTAACATATCTTCAATTGTGTATGAAACTTCATCTAACTCGTAGTACAGTTTATCAATCAATGTAAATACTTCAGAGTAGTTGTCAGAAAACGTTGATAGTTGTTCAAGATTCTTTTTAACTTTTTGTAATTGCTTAAGTATTGATATTTCCGTTCCTTTTAATTTCTGTGTTGAGTCTCCAAGTTTTTCAGCAATCTTACCTGCATTAAAAAGTATCTTATATTCTTCTTCAAGTTCTGAATCTTCATTATTTTTTATATTTAATGCATCTATTTCATTTATTTGAAATTCGTAAATATCTTTCTTTTCTTCAATTGCAAATTTTTCGCCCTCAATTGATTCAACTTGTTGATTTATTTTCTTTAATTCCGTAATTATAACTTTAATACTTTGTTTCAATTCCAATGTTTCTTTATCTAAAAACTTATCCAAAAGTTCCAAATGATAATTTTTATTAAGAAGATATTGGTGCTCATGTTGTCCTACAAGATCTAATACATTACTCATAAGTTCTTTTAATTTTGAGACAGTAATCCTCATACCATTGACTGTTATTTTCGATTTTAAATCTTTATCTAAATATCTTGATATAATTAATTCTTCATCCTCTATTTCAAATCCTAATTTTGATAATTTCACTATCTGATCCTGTGTTAATGAGAATACTCCCTCTGCAAATAAATTATTCGCACCTGCCCTAATCATGTCAATACTGCTTCTTTCACCTATAAGTAGTGATATACCATCTAGTAATATTGATTTCCCCGCACCCGTTTCCCCTGTAAGTGCAATTAGTCCATTATTAAATTCAAGATCAACTTTTTTGATTATAGCTAGATTATTTAACCTTAATTCCCTTAACATATAACAATACCCCTTTTTACTTTATTAATATAAATCTCCCCATTTTAGCTTTTCTCTTAATATTTTAAAATAATCCCTATTTTCAGGTTTTATAAGTGTTAATGTCTTTGTTGATAAAGTTGCCTCTATAATATCTTTTTCTTCAATTTTACAATTCATTTTCCCATCAATATCCATATGAACATCATCATCTCTAGAAGAAATTTTAAAACTCAATTTCGTATTCCCACTAACTATGATTGGTCTCGTTGTTAAACTTTGTGGTGATAATGGCGTTATTGATAATGCAGATAATTCTGGATTAATGATTGGTCCACCTGCAGACAATGAATAAGCTGTTGATCCTGTTGGTGTTGATATGATTATTCCATCAGCTCGATATTTATTTATAAATCTTCCATTAGAATAAACTTCTACATTTATCAATTTTGACTTTAATCCACCTTTTGCAATCACTAATTCATTTAATGCATAAAATATCTCGTCATTTTTCTTAACTTCTAAAAAACATCTTTTCTCTACATCATATTTTCCTTCTAGTATGTTATCTAACATAGAGAAACACTCTTCTAACTTTACATCTGCCAAATAGCCTAAACTTCCCATATTTATTGCTAATATTGGAATATCTTTTTCTAATATTTCTTGAGCTGCTGACAAAATTGTTCCATCTCCTCCAAGTGTAATCATAATATCTGCTGATATTATTTCATCTACTATTTCAATTTTTTTTTCTTCTAAGTATTTATAAAAAGGTAGTAATAGATCCTCATTCAAATATTCTTTTTTTACAATTCTTGCTTTCATATAGTCCCCTTTTGCGTACAATTGACAAATTGTTATTTTTATACCTAATTAGCTCCTCCGAATTATACCAAAATTTTAAGAAAATTTCTACTAAATTCATTTTACTTAAGGCAATTAGAAAAGTATTCACACGTATATTTTATCCTTATTAATACTCACTAATAGTCATTTCTATTTCGTAGATTTCTCTGATATTTTAGTTACTATACTATTTCAAATCATTATGTTACAACTTCGTTAAAATTATAATATGAAAATATGAATCCTCCATATCAAATTCTGTAAAATCAAAATCTCCATAATGTTGTACACTAAAGCCTAACCTCATAGATAGTTTATTAATTCTATCAGTATATATAGGATATAATATTACATTTCCTAATTCATCATTATTAATACCATCAATGTGTTTACATTTCAGGGAAGTTGTAAATTTTATACTTTTATCATCTAAAAACTCATATTTTCTTTTAAATAGAAAGTTAGGTGTATCTATAGTTGGCAATTCTTTTATCATTTTACTTTGTATTCTGTCATAATTCAAAAGCTGAATTATAAACTGTCCATTTAAAATTAGTTTTTCTCTTATTTGTAATAAAAATATTTCCAATTCTTCATCTTTTAGGTGAACTATTGTATTACCTAAACAAATTATATAATTAAATATTGTATCTTCGTATTCTCTGCCTATATTCATCATATTTAATGTTTTAAAATTTACATTTTTTACATGTTGTTTAGCAAATTTTATCATATCAGAGTCAAAGTCTAATGCGCTCACATCACAATTTTTCTTATTTGCTAAGTAATTGCTATCTTTTCCAGTTGAGCAACCAACATCCAATACTTTACTATTATTTTCTATCAATCTATCCAAAAAATACTTTCTTTTTTCTGTCATTGGAAAAATTTCATCATATGCTTCAACTATTAAGTTATACATAACTACCTCTTTTATTATTATTTGTTTATATTATACCTATCAATTATATTTTTTACTAGTAATTTTTAGTAATCATTCCATATTTTATAAATATTACATCTAAATTAGCTATAGATTCATTTGAGAATTCATCTAATGGGAAATAATAGAATAATGATCTACTCAATTTGAAATAATATCCTTCATTTAACTTAAATAGTTGATATAGTTCACTATAATTTATACTAGATATAATATCACCCGTAGTTCTACTAAATCTCATCTTGTCTTTAAAAAAATAAACATCACATTTTGAGAGTCGATTAGATTTTTTACTATTAGTATACTTAAGTATTATAGAATTGATATTTATTATTAATAAATTATTTTCAAATAAATATTTTCTGAAACAGATCAAAAATATAGGAAATGTTATTGATAATATAAAATAGAGTAATTTAAATAAATTACTCTCATTTATTGTTAATTTTGAAGAAATAATAATAAAATAAATAAACATTAGAATAAACACTAATACTTTAAACATCTTTCCAGATTTTGAAGAATATAAAAGAACCCTCCTATCTTTTGATATCTTCTTTATATTCTTGTCACTTAACATCTCAAAATTATTAATCTTGCAAATTATTTCATCATCTTCATATAAATAATCCATGTTTTCTCTCCTATTTTATATTCTTGTTTATCTTCAATTTTAAATTTTACAATATTTAAGTGCAGTTTTATATACTCTAATTAATTTTCTCTGTTAAAAAATATAGATTACTTCTCTAATTTCATATTTAATACTCTAGTTGAATTTAAAACAGCTATTAATGCTACACCTACATCAGCAAATACAGCTTCCCACATTGTAGAAAGTCCCAAAATTCCTAGTAATAGTACTATTGCTTTTACACTTAGTGCAAATATTATATTTTGCCATACTATCTTTTTTGTTTTTTTAGCAATTTTTATTGTATCTGATATCTTAGATAATTCATCAGTCATTATAACAACATCTGCTGCTTCTATTGCTGCATCAGAACCTACACCTCCCATAGCAACACCTATATCTGCTCTAGCAAGTACTGGCGCATCATTTATTCCATCACCTACAAATAATACTTTACCATCCTTATTCTCTTTTTTAGCAAAAATTTCTTCAACTTTATCTACCTTTTCGTTTGGTAATAATTCAGAATAAACTTCATTAATTCCAACCTTTTTAGCTATATCATTAGCAATATTTCTATTATCACCTGTTAACATTACTATGTTTGATATCCCTTGATTTTTTAATGCTTTAACTGCATTAACACTATCTTCCTTAATTTGATCAGCTATAACTATATTTCCAGCATATTCTCTATCAATCGCTACGTATATCGTAGTTCCTATAGATTCAATGAAATCATATTCTATTTTTTCTAATTCCATTAATTTATTGTTACCTACTAAGATATTAGTATCATCTAATTCTGCACTTATACCATACCCTGAAATTTCATCGTACTTCTTAATTGATTCTTTGATTACTTTTTGTCCATTTTTTTCATATTCCTCAACTACTGATTTTGCTATTGGATGGTTTGAAAAGCTCTCAACATCTGCTACATACTCTAATAATTTTTCTTTTGATATTTTATCATTTTTAACATTTATCTCTACAACTTTAAATGTACCCTTAGTAATAGTTCCTGTTTTATCCATTATAACTGTATCTACTTTATCTAATGCTTCTAAATAATTTCCACCCTTTATCAAAATTCCATTTTTAGAAGCTGCTCCAATTCCACCAAAAAAACCTAATGGTATAGATATCACCAATGCGCATGGACAAGAAACTACTAAAAATATTAAAGCCCTATAAAACCACTCATAAAATGTTCCATTACCTAATACAAATGGAGGTACTGTAGCTACTAATAAAGCAACTCCAACTATTATAGGAGTGTAATATCTAGCAAATTTTGTAATAAATTTCTCTGTTTTTGATTTTTTACTACTCGCATTTTGAACTAAATCTAATATCTTTGAAACTGTAGAGTCTGAAAAAACTTTAGTAACTTTTATAGTTAATAGTCCATTATTATTCACAGTTCCACTTAATATCTCATCTCCTACACCAAATTCCCTAGGTAATGACTCACCTGTAAGAGCAGCTGTATCACCAGTTGACGTCCCTTCAATGATTATGCCATCTAGAGGAACCTTTTCACCAGGCTTAACAAGAATAAGGTCATTTACATTTACTTCTTCTGGTAAAACTTTTTTAATCTCATTTTCAACTTTTAAATTTGCAAAATCAGGCTTTATATTCATCAAATCTGAAATTGATTTTCTAGATTTATTTACTGCCATTTCTTGAAATAACTCACCAACTTGATAGAAAAGCATAACTGCTACTGCTTCTGTGTATTCTCCTACTAAAAATGCCCCAATCGTAGCTATTCCCATTAAAAAATTCTCATCGAAAAATTCTCCAGCTCTAATATTTTTATAGGCACTCACTAAAACATCTTTTCCAACTATAAAATATGATATTACAAATAATATAATTTTTATATATTTATTTACAGGAAGTATAATTGCAAACAAATAAATTAAACCACCTATTATCAATAGTTTCTTTATATTCTCTACATTATCAATGTTATGATGATGATCTTCATTGTGATGTTGGGCATTCATTGATGATACTTTTACATTATCTTCTACTAAATTTGTTGCATTTTGAACTAATTTTACTATTTCATCTTCTTTTTTATCTGTGTTTAATTCCATTTTTTCATTAATAAAATCAATACTTACATCTTTAACGCCGTCTAAGCTTCTAATTCTATTTTCTATTTTTGTTGCACAATTAACACAATCTATTCCTTTTACTGACAATGTAACTTTATTATCTAAAGCCATGATTATTCCTCCTTATCTAATGTATTTTTCTAAAATATGCTCTAATCCTTGGTCAAATATTTGCTTTACATGTTCATCATCTAACGAATAATAAACAATTTTACCCTCTTTTCTAAATTTAATTAATCTTGCCTGTTTTAAAACTCTCAATTGATGTGATACTGCCGATTGAGTCATTCCTATTAATTTTGCTATATCGCAAACACACATCTCAGTTTTGAATAATACAAATAATATCTTCATTCTAGTGCTATCACCCAAAGTTTTAAAAAAGTCACTTAAATCGTACAAAATTTCATCTTTTGGTATTTCTTTTTTTATTTCTTCAACCAATTCTTCATGAATACAATCAATTTGACAAACTGGTACATTTTTCATTTTATAGTCATCATTGTTCATTATATCTCCTCCATTTCCAAATAAAAAACATATGAATATCTATTCATATGTTTAAGTATAATCATTTTTTATTCTATTGTCAAATAAATTAAACTATTTGCCTCATTTTTAAATCATTCTATAAATAACTCATTGGATTAACGATATTTAACCCACTTAAAACCTATTTAATTGAGTTTAATATAATATTTGTTGCCAACGAGTTACCAACAAGTATTCTTTTTTCAATACCTCCTATTATAATACAAAAAGACTACATTCTTCGCTTGGATATTTATCACCTATTCAGTTTGAAATTAAAAATTGTTAAATTGTCTTAACTCAGTGTCCGTTAAAAGAGGATCAGATCAATGCTCTAAACAAATGGGACTGATCCAATCCTATAATCAATCTTGATTTAAGTTTTGTCATTTTGTGTTCTTTTCTTTTTTGGGTTGAGTGTTGATTTGTTTTATCTTCCATTTTTTAGTTTATCGTATTCTACCAATTAATTTTTGGTGCAGTAAAGTTTGTACCTAAAATAACTGAGAAATGGCTCTAGTCCAATTTCGAAATCTTCAATTCTTGTAATATTATGGCTAATATAGCAGTTTTTATTTGATTTCTCTATATAGTTTTCTAATCCTAGATATCAAAGTATCTACCTCATTTGAAATTTCAATAGTATTACTTTGATTTTCTTGAATATTTTGATTTTTTATCTCCCATAACTTTTCTACTAGTTTTTTTGAGTATTTAAGCCTGTCATTCAATTTAATCCAATTTGATTTTTCTAAAATATTGATTATTATAGTAATCAATATCGTTTGAAATCTAAATTCATATCCATCTATTTCAAATAATATTTTTTCAAATATCATTGAAAAAATTACTTCATCTCTCAATTCAGTAGATAAATCTAATATGCTTGAAAAAGTATCCCACTCACTAAAATTCATTTCTAATTTTAACAATTCGAGTATTCTTTCTTTTAACCACTCTTTTTCTTGATTTTTCGATACATTAAAAGCTTTATATTTCTGATAATCTCCATTTCCTTCTCTTAACATATGAAAACGGCTACCATTATAATATAAAAATAAATTTTTAGCTTCGTTTTGATCCATAAATCCTCCTTAATTTTTAATTGCTGGTTCGGGACCAAATGTTTGGTGCACTTTTTATATGATTTTTTTACTCATTTCCTCAAATTCAACTGGCGTTAAATATCCTATCTTCTCTTGAATTCTTTCTCTGTTATACCATTTCTCTATATATTCAAATATACCAACTTTTATTTCTTCTATTGTATCAAATTTCTTATGATGAATATACTCCTTTTTTAATGTAGCATGAAATGATTCTATACATGCATTGTCATATGGATTGCCTTTTCTACTATAAGATACTATCATCTTTGATGACTTGCAATAATCTCTATACTCCTTGCTCATGTACTGGCTTCCTCTATCTGTATGTATTATTATATTTGATTTTCTACCTCTAACATAATATGCCTCTTTCAATGTTTCCATTACCAATTTGATATCCATAAATTTACCTACCT
>JAGOYM010000047.1:0-5011 GCA_018059165.1 Leptotrichiaceae bacterium
ACATATGACTTCTTCTTTTCTATTTGCTTCTGAATCCCATGTGCATAACCAATTGGTACAATTGCTATTTTAGTTTCACGCTGTAACATATTTTTATTACCATATGAAACAACTTCACCTTTTTTTACATTTCGTATATGTACAACTTTCGAAACTAGTTTTATTGGATTCTCTAATTTAACTTTTGTTGATAGTGGTTGTAACCCATATATAGCCATCCCAACTCTAGCATAGTCATAATTATACTTACTTTTCCCTTTAAATAAAAGTGGACTTGCTTGAATGTGAGTATACCCGTATGTGATTTTATTTTCATTGAAAATTTGTAACATGCTTTCAAATTTTATTACTTGTGACTCAGTTAGTTCATTATTTTCTGCATTTGATATATGAGAAAATATTGATTCTATTTGTAATTTATTATTTGTTATTATTCTAATCAATTCTTCTATATCGGTGAAGTCAAATCCTAGCCTATTCATCCCTGTATTTAGCTTTATATGTATTTTTATTTTGCATATTTCTTGTTTTATATAATTTATATATTCATTTAACTGACTTAAACTATATATTGTAATTTCTATATTTTCATTTAATGCAGTCTGGAGCATTTCCTTTTCTACATAATTTAAAGTTATTATAGAAGTATTCAGGCGATCATACTTCGAAATTATTTTCTTAACCTTTAGTGCTTCATCCATAAACGCAACTGCAACTTTATCTATATTTTGCGACAATACTACTGGCAATACATTTTCAATACCTAGTCCATATGCATCATCTTTCAATACACAAATTATATTGTTGTTAATTTCTCTTATTTTTTCAATATTATTAATTATCTTCTCTTTGTCTATTCTCAACTCTATTAGCATAGTTTCTCCTGAATTATTTTATTATTTATTATATCATAAATTGCCTACTTCTATATAATTTTTCTGAAATTTTTGTGGTCTTCTATTGAAATAATCTCAATAAAAAAATTAGATAAGGGATTCCTTATCTAATTAAAATATACTATGCTTCCATAGTTCAATTTCTCCATAAACTTAGAGAGAGTAATAAGTCATTACTCTCTCTGTATATTTATTACATCTTACCAATTATGTTAATAAACCATCCTCTTGCATCGAAGTTATTATCTGCAATATCATCTGATATTCTTGAGAAATTATATCCTGCTCCAACTTTAAGATTATCTCCTAAACGTCTATACACTCCAAGTAATGCTCCTTGGCTTAAGTCTCCTGTTGTTTTATCTCTTAAGAATCTATACTCAAGTAATCCACTCCATGTTCTCATAACATCATACTCTAATCTAACTCCATATAATGCTGCACTATTATCTATTGTTAGAGTATCTCCTAATTCTGTTGTATAATATTCTTGTGCATCTTTATAGGCTATTCTTCCTCCTATAGACCATTTATTTGATAATTTATAATTAACCTCTGCCTCAAATATTTCTTTCTTCTGATCTGTTACATTTGTTCTACTAGTATTATCTTCTTGTTGTATATTTCTATATCTTCCTAGTATTGCTAATCTGTTATTTGTTACTGGTCTAAATGCAAAACCTACATTTGCTTCTGAATATCTCTCTATCGTTTCATCTGTTTCTCTATCTCTCGATATTGAATAATCAAAGTTTGCTAACCCTCTCAATGAATCTGTTAATCGTACACTAAATCCATTTGTTGTTACATATGTTTCTTCATTTAAACTAGATTTATTATCTATTCTATATTCAAATTTATTTGTTAACTTGAATTTTGATTTATCATAACTTGATGATAAACTCACTGCTCTTCTCTTATATGATTCACCAGCATTCTCATTAACTACGCCTTGTTGATATGCTATTCCCAATGTATAATTGTCTTTAACTTTGTAACTGATTCCATATGCCTCTATAGTGCTTCTGGCATCCGGATCTTTCAACAATTGATGTTCTGAATATATTCCAAAATCTTTTGTTACTTGATAGTTTTGTCCAAATACGACTTTGTCAGATTTTCCTTCACTATCATTTACTAGACTATATCCTGTATATACTGAATATGATCCAAATGGTCTCAACTCTATTCTAGCTGTTAAATTATCGTCTTTATTATCCGCAATTGAATACTCAGCTTTTAACTTCAATTTATCTTTAAAGAAGTCTTTACTTGCCCCAACTGTATAAATTTGACTATATGTATAATTCTTTTCTCTCAATGTTGTTTGTACTATTCCCCACAATGATAAATCATCATCATATTTGTAATTTAGTTTTCCTGCTAGTAATGTCGCTTCTTTTTTTGTCTTAACCCCACTTGTTGTAGTTGCTTCTCTAACATCACTTAATGCTCCAGTTAATGTGAATTTATCTCCCATAAAGTATTCTGCTTGAGTTATTGTAGTTCTTGTATCTACTTTACTTACTTTATCTTCTGATTCACTATTATCTTCTGAATATCTTGTGACTATATTAAGATTTGTTGTTGGTTTTAATTTTAACTGTGCTCCATATTGTGTTGAGTCTCTTCCTTCATCAAGTGCTCCCATAGAAAATCCTGACTCTTTAACTTTATACCATCCTTGAAGTTCATTTCCATATGTACTAAATACTTTACTATTTACATCTGATAAGTTCACATTTCCAATTACTGAATATGCTGTACCTTCATTTGAACTAACTGTAGTATCTCTTATATCTGAAAATTCTAGTCCTCCATTATATGACATATAATTGTTCTCTATTTGAGTACTTTTTGTTTTTGCTACTTCTGCTTTAAGATATGTCCCTTGACTATATTTTAATGTTAAATCTCCACCTAACAATTCGTAGTCATTTGACTCATCTCTTTGTTCTTTTGAATATGTAGTTCCTAATGCTACGTTACTTCCTAACCACCCTTTTAATCTACCACCATATGACATATTCTTTGTCGCTTCTGATGTTGTATATTCATAATCATATTCTGCTATTAAATAGTATTCTGCATTATCTTGTAAGTCATCTTTTATTATACTTCCTATACTATCTGCTGCAAATTGTGATAATGGTTTTACTAATGTTACTCTTCCTTGGTAATCATTAATTTCGTAATCTATTCCTTCTTTTAGAGATATTGTTGCCTCAACTAATCCAGTTGTTTTATTTCTTACCTCTACTGTTAACACTTCTGAATCTTTTATTACATCTCCATGTTTTAATAGATACAGACTTCCACCTGTTCCTAGAAATTCATTTCTTCCATGACCTGTCTCTGCTTGCGCTGCATATAATGTTCCACTATACTTGCTATCTCCAAACTCTGTTATACCACTACTCTTAGCTTCTACTAACCCACCATAAAGTGACTTATTTATTACTGCTAATTCTGTATCCGATATACCTGTTGAGTATGTTCCCCATAAAGCTCTTGATTTCTTATATCCTACTTCCGCGTATACTTTACCTTGTTGTAAATGATTATTTGCTGTAGATATTACAGAATCATCTCCATATATTTGGTAATAATCATCTTCATTCAATCTATTATATACATCATCACTTTGTTTTCTAAATATTCCATCAAACAAATGGGACTGATCCAATACTAAAAATTTATTAAAATATCAACAATGAAAATATGTATCCAATCTTAAAACGACTGTTATTTACTCATATTGAACTTTATTTGTATTTTTTATGTTTATATATCTATTAAATTTATCAAAGATATAGAATATAATAATTCTAGGATTAAAAAAACACATCATAATTACTGATGTGTTCTCTATGTTTAAATGTTAAAGTAATCTTATTTTAAATTTATAAGTCTTCTGGCCCAAATGCATCTGGTATCATTTCTTCTACGTCCCACACTTTATAATCATAATTTTTATTTGACATTATAATTCTTGTGTCTTTATTTGAAAATTCAGAGATTACTTGTCTACATGCTCCACATGGACTTACTGGCCCTTTCGTATCTGCAACAACTACAATATAATGTATTTTTTTCATACCATCTGTAACTGCTGATGTTATTGCATTTCTCTCTGCACAAAGTCCTAGACCATAAGAAGCATTTTCTACATTTACACCTTTATATGTTTTTCCATTTTCATCTATTAATATAGCTGCTACTGGGAATTTTGAGTACGGTACATATGCTTTCTCCATAATCTCTATTGCTTCATCTATTTTTTGTTTGATTTCTTCATCTGTTAGTTCTATTTTTGCCATTTTATCTCCCTAAAATATAGTTTAAAATTCCAATTTTTTAAAATAATAGTATTAATTACAATGACAATGCGCTTTCTAATGCTACTTCTATCATATTATTAAATGTTAATTGTCTTTCTTCTGACGTTGTTGTTTCTCCAGTTACTAATGAATCACTTATTGTCAGTATTGTTAATGCATTAACATTATATTTTGCAGCTAATGTATACAGTTGAGCAGCTTCCATTTCAACACATAAAATTCCAAATTTTGCCCATTTTTTCCATCCATCTGGATCGTCTCCATAGAATGTATCACTTGTTAGTATGTTTCCTGCTTTTATGTTTAGTCCTTTTTTTAATCCTTCTTCGTGTGCTTTCAAGAATAATTTAGGGCTTGCTGTTGGAGCATAGTTTGCACCATTAAATCTCAAGTTATTAATGTTTGAATCTGTTGATGCGGCCATACCTATTACTACATCTCTTAATTTAACATCTTCTTGCATTGATCCAGCTGTTCCAATTCTTATTAAATTTTTACATCCATATTCAGTTATTAGTTCATTTACGTATATTCCTATTGATGGTACTCCCATTCCAGTTCCTTGAACAGATACTTTTTTTCCTTTATATGTTCCTGTAAACCCTAACATTCCACGCACATTGTTGTAACAAACTGGATTTTCTAAGAATGTTTCTGCTATATATTTTGCTCTTAATGGATCCCCTGGTAATAATACTGTTTCTGCTATTTCTCCTACTTTTGCCTCTATATGTACACTCATTTTATCTCTCCTATTTTAAATTTTATTTTATT
>JAGOYM010000047.1:5111-8637 GCA_018059165.1 Leptotrichiaceae bacterium
TCTCTTCAAACTCTTGTATTACATCATCTGAAAATCCATTTTCATAACTTGGAAATGGTCTTTCTAATGGTACTCCAGCTATCTCCCAGTGTCCTGTTGTTGAATCTTTTCCATGAGATACTTCTATTGCTTTACCATATGCACCTTCAGAATCAGCTACAGGATCCACTCCTAATATAGGTGTTATATTACCTAACCCTATTTTTTTCATATTAGGTAAATTTAATCCTCCTGTTGCTTTTGCCATATTTCCTAACGTGTGCGATCCTTTATCTCCAAAAATATCAGCATCAGGTAATTCTCCAGCTCCCACACTATCTAAAACGATAAGTGTAATTCTACTTATATCAGCCATTTTGATCCTCCTTAATATTTTCCATCTTCTACTTTTAATCCTTTTAATATTTCAATTCCAGAACTTGTTCCTAATCTTGTTGCACCTAATTCTATGTATTTTTTTGCTGTTGCTAAATCTTTTACTCCACCACTTGCTTTTACTTCAGCTTTATCTCCAACAATTTTCTTCATTAATGAAACATCTTCATACGTTGCTCCACCAGTTCCAAATCCTGTAGATGTCTTAACAAAATCAGCATTTGCTTCTAATGATAATTCACATGCTTTTACTTTTTCTTCTTCTGTTAAATAACAAGTCTCAATTATCACTTTTAAAACATTCGTTCCAATTGCTTCTTTAATTCCTTTAATTTCGTTTCTTACATAGTCATACTCTTTATCTTTTAAAGCACCAATATTTATAACCATATCTATTTCTGAAGCACCATCTTCTATTGCTTTTTTTGCTTCAAATATTTTAGCTGCATCCGACATTGCACCTAGTGGAAATCCTACTACTGCAGCGACTTTCACATCTGTTCCATTTACTTGATCAGCTGCAAATTTAACTATCCCACTATTTACGCATACTGAATAAAAATTATACTCTTTTGCTTCATTGCATAACTTAATTATTTCTTCTTTTGTTGCTGTCGCTTTTAATAATGTGTGATCTATATATTTATTAATTTCCATTTTGCCTCCAAATTTATCTTTGTTTTCTATATTATTCTATTATCTCTATGATTGCTTTTTGTACTTCAACTTTTTCTGAGCTTAATTCATATGCATCTAATAACATTTCTTTTGAGTTATTAGCATTTTTAGGATCATTGTAATATATCTCACCTAATTTTTCACCATTAGTTACATAATCTCCAACTTTTTTAAGTATTTTTATTCCAACTGCATGGTCAACAATATCCTCTTTTGTTGCTCTTCCCGCACCAATTATCATTGCTGCTTTTCCTATTTCTTCTGCTTTTATTTTTGATACATATCCTTCTGAATTAGCAAATACTTCTAACATATTTTGTGATTGAGGCAGTAAATTATAGTCATTTACTAAACTTCCATTACCTCCACTTTCTGTAATAAAGTCTGATAATTTTGATAATGCTGTTCCATCTTCTATCACTTTATCAATCTTAGCCCATCCTTCATGAAGTGTTGTTATTTCACCTTTTGATTTAAGCGCTAATGCTGCAATTGTATACACTACTTCTTTAAGATCCGAAGGTCCATTCCCTTTTAATGTTTCAATAGATTCAATTATTTCATTTGCATTACCTATTGAATAACCTAATGGCTCATCCATATTTGTTAACACTACTTTTACTTGTTTTCCAGCACCTTTACCTATTTGTATCATCCTTTTTGCAAGTTCTTTTGCCTGATCTGGATCTTTCATGAATGCTCCATCTCCAACTTTAACATCTAGTATGATTACATCTGACTCAATTGCAAGCTTTTTACTCATAATACTACTAGCTATTAAAGGGATACTTGGAACAGTTGCTGTAACATCTCTCAATGAATATAATTTCTTATCAAGTGGCACTATCTTATCACTGTAACCCATTAACCCAATTCCTGTTTTATTTGCTATCGTTACTAATTCTTCTCTTGTATTAGAAAATTTAAATCCCTGTATAGATTCAAATTTATCTATTGTTCCACCAGTATGCCCAAGTCCTTTACCTGATAATTTTGTAGTACCCATGCCTAATGCTGATAATATTGGTGCTAAAACAACTGTAACTTTATCTCCTACACCACCTGTACTATGCTTATCAACAAGGTATTTATCTACATCTGGAAATGATATTACATCTCCAGAGTCTCTCATTGTCATTGTAAATTCTAGTAATTCTTGATCTGTCATATCATTAAAATATGTTGCCATTAAGAATGATGACATTTGGTAATCTGGTATCTTACCATCTAAATAGTCAGTTAGAAGAAATTTTATTTCCTCTTTTGTTAATTCATGTTTATCTCTTTTTCTCTCTATTATATCGACTGCTCTCATGTTTTCTCCTAGTATTGATTATTTACTTTTTTAGAAAACAAAAACAGGAGTAATTCCTGTTTTTGTTGGTACGTTATAATCAACATTTTATTTAATTATTTTGTTGGGCTTACTTTGATTTCTCCACTAACTATTTTAGCTTTGATCTCATCTAATTTTTTAAGATTTTCTGCTCCAATTTTATCTTTTGTGAATTCGAATTGAGTTGCTCCAACTCCATTTTCTTTAATTCCAAATTCATAAACTTGTGCTTTAAATGTTCCGCCTGTTACTTCTTTTATCAAGTTAAATACTGCAACGTCAACATTTTTCATCATTGATGTTAAGATTACTCCTGGTGCTATGTTATCTTGATTAGAATCTACTCCTATTGCATATATTCCTTTTTCTTTAGCTGCTTGGAATACTCCTAACCCTGTAGCTCCTGCTGCATGGTATATAACATCTGCTTTTTGTTGAATTAATGTTTCTGCTTTTGCTTTTCCTGCTGCTGCATCACCAAATGGATTAGATCCTCCAACATAGATTCCTATTTCTTTAATATCTGGTTTTACATATTTTGCTCCTTGAATAAATCCTGCTTCAAATTTTTGAATTAATGGTACTTCAATTCCTCCAACAAATCCTATTGTATTTGTTTTTGACATCATTGCTGCAACTGCTCCCATTAAGAATGATCCTTCTTCTTCTTTAAAGTTTAATGATGCAACATTTGGCATATCAGTTACTCTTTCATCAATTATAGCAAATTTTTGTTCTGGAAACTCTTTTGCGACTGCAATTAATGAATCTTTCATTGAGAATCCAACTGCGATTATTAATCCATATTCTCCACTTTCTGCATATTGTCTTAATTGATTTAAAGATTCTGCTCCTGCATCTTTTGGTTCGTATTCTGAAAATGTTATTCCTAATTCTTTTTGTGCTCTTTCTAATCCTCTGAAAGCTGAATCATTAAATGACTTATCTCCTTTTCCACCTGTTGAATAAACTATTCCTACTTTTAAAGCTCCTGCTGATGCTTTTGCTTCTGTTTTACCTTCAGCTGGTTTTGCTGCTTCTTTTGATCCACATGATACTACGAATAGTAATGTAGCTAAAACGCTTAACATAATGATAATTTTTTTCATTGATATCCTCCTAAAGTTTTGTTTTCTT
>JAGOYM010000048.1 GCA_018059165.1 Leptotrichiaceae bacterium
TTATGGTTTTAATTTTTCCAAAACTTTATTTATATCCACTCTACGCTCGTATAATGGAGTCTTATCTGATTTATATAATTCTATATTTTCTTCCATTGTCGGAACATTGTCTTTTCTATAGATGATACCTAATCCAAACATCTCTTCATCTAAGTTCTTGAATGCTAAACTAATAGCTTTTTCTCTATCATAAGGATCGTGTTCTTCTAATTTATATGTGTGCTCTTTATACCATTTAAATGTATTTGTCTTATTGAATGTTGGGCATGGATCAAATATGTCAACTAATGCGTATCCATTATGTTTTATCGCTTCTTTTATTATTTCTTTTGCCCCTTGCATATCACCTGTAAATGCTCTTCCAACAAATGTTGCACCTAAACTTATTGCTGTTGCTATAGGGTTAAATGGTGTGTTAACAACTCCATTTACTTGTAAACTTGTCTTTTGCCCTACGGTACTTGTTGGTGATCCTTGACCTTTTGTTAACCCGTAAACTTGATTGTCATGAACCAAATGTAATATGTTAGGATTTCTTCTAACTGAATGTAAGAAATGGTTTCCACCTTCCCCGTACATATCTCCATCTCCACCTTCTGCTATAACTGTTAAATTAGGATTTGCCATTTTTATTGCTAATGCTACTGGTAATCCTCTTCCGTGTAATCCGTTATAGAAGTTTAAGTCTATATATTGTGGCATTTTTGCTGCTTGTCCTATCCCTGATGATATTACTGTTTGTGATGGGTCTAAGTCCAGCTCTTTTAATGCTTGTTGTATTATTTTAAGAAGTGTAAAATTTCCACACCCTGGACACCAAGCTATGTCTTCATTTTTAGCAATTGTGAATTTTTCCATATCTCTAGCCTCCTATTCTTTCCATAACTTCTTCTATATTAAATGGAAGTCCGTTATATTTTAATATTTTTTCATCAAACTCTATTCCTAACTCTAGTTTAATAAAATCTCCAAAGTGCCCTTTATAATTGTTTTCTATTAACACTAATCTTTTTGCTTTTTTCAAGTATTCCGCTGTTGATTTTGGTAATGGGCACACTTGTCCAAATGATAAGAATGCTGTTTTACTAGTAAGTTTATTTTCTTTTTCTAATCTTATCAATGCCTCTTTTACTGCTCCATGTGTTGATCCCCAACCAACAATTAATGTGTCATAATCTTTTGGACCTATTAATTCTGGTTCTATATCAACATATGTAGAAAGTTTCTTCATACGTTTATCTGTCATTTTTACTCTTACATCAAAGTCTTCTGTTATATGTCCTGTCTCATCGTGTTCATCCGAATCAACCATAACTAGTCCCTCTCCGTAACCTGGTACTGCTCTTGGTGACAATCCATTATCTGAATATTCATATCTTTTGTAATCTGCACTACTTTTAGTAATATAATATTTATTTTCTTCTAATTTAAATTCCCCTAAATTTGATGATTGTGATAAATAATGTGCATCTGTAAGTAATATTACTGGAACCTGATGTTTATCAGCTATGTTGAATGCTTTTTGAGATAATTCGATTCCTGACTCTAATGATGTTGGCGCTAATATAACTCTTGGGAAATCTCCGTGACCTGCATATAATGCTAAATTTAAATCCCCTTGCTCTGTTCTTGTTGGTAATCCTGTTCCAGGCCCTGGTCTCATCGCATTATTAATGACTGCTGGTACTTCTGCTATTCCAGACATACTTATAGCTTCTTGCATTAGTGCAAATCCACCACCAGATGTTGACGTCATTGCTCTTGCTCCAGCATACCATCCTCCTAATACCATGTTTGCTGCTGCAATTTCATCTTCTGCTTGTTCTACTACTATTCCAAATTCATCTGACCATTCAGCTGATAGCATTACAATATCTGTTCCTGGTGACATTGGATATGCTGTTACTAAGTTCATACCCCCTGCGACCATTCCATATGCAACTGCTTCATTTCCTGTTAAATGTTTTTTTGGTATGCCACTTTTTAATTCAACGTGATTTTCTTTTCCTATATCATACCCCATTTTAAAGGCTTTGAAGTTAGCGTTTAGGATATCTTCACCTTTTCTAGAAAACTTTTTAGATAAGTAATCCTTTGCTACTTCCTCGCTTGATCCTAACATTCCTAATATTGTTCCCATTATTACCGTATTTGCATAGATAGGGTTTCCAATTTCAGACGCTAATCTCAAGAACTCAATTTCTCTTATGTTGTACTTATTTAGCTCTTCTTCTTTAAAAAAACTTTTAGGCCCAACTATTACTGTTTCTTTCTGTATTCTATCTTCCAAACGATCTAATGCTTTTGGATTGAATACAAATAAATAATCTGTTTTGTCTGAATAAGTACCTAGAAATGTACCAGTATCTGCTACTCTTATTTGAGTGGTATTGTTACCTCCTCTTATTCTTGACATTATTTCCTTGAAAGAGTAGACACTGTATCCTTCTGTTGCAAGGACGTTTGTTACTGCTTCCTCTATAGTCTTAATTCCTTTCCCAGCTTCACCGGAAAGGACTATTGAAATTTCTTTCATTTCACACCTCCAAATTGTGTTTGTTTGTACAAGTATCATCTTAATAATAAATCTTTTTGAAAGAAAAATCAATTCTTTTTTCAAATATTTTGATAAAAAATGTTTCGCTCTTCAAATTAAATATCTATAAACAAACAAAAAACACTGATTTTCACAGTGTTTTCTCTATTATAACTAACATTTTTCCTTTATCAAATAAAACTTCTGCTTTTTTTGAAATAACTTGGTTACTCACAAGTTGAGATGTGTTTCGTCGTATCAATTTATTTTCTATACTATACTTAAATCCTTTAAGTGTCATATTCATAATTGTGTCATCTAGAGAAATAAAAGATACCCTTGCTTCTTCTCTATTCTCTATAACGAATGGCTCGTCTCTATAATATATTTCTTCATTCTCTGTTATCATCGTTACGTTTTTAGTGCCTTCTAACAACATAAGATTATTAATTATATAATCTGTTCGACCTCCAGAAGAACCTAAAATTATAACTTCACTGTCGTTAAATACGGTATTTTCTTTTATCATATTTAATATAAGTTCGAAATCAGAAAAATCTTTTTCTACTGGGTACTTCTGAATCTCAACATTTAAGCGTTTATAACTATTTAATATTTCTGGTTCTATTGAGTCTAGATCCCCAATTATTTTATTAGGCATGACTCCATAGCGAAAGGAAGCATTTGCTCCGCCATCAGCGCACAGAACAAATGCCTTTTCTGTTATAGTTTTTATAAATTCCATTGAATAGTTATATTCTCCATTTAAAAAAACCACTATTTTCATATTATTGTCTCAATTCTGCATTATAGTCTTTTTTTACTTTTTCTAATATTTTAGAAACGACTCCATTAATTTCTTCTTCTACAAGTGTTTTGTTTTTATCTCTAATAACTATACTGATTGCAATACTTTTCTTTCCTAATCCTAACCCAATCCCTTGATACACATCAAATAATTCTACTTTTTCTATTAATGGAGATACTTTTTCCAATGTTTTTATAACATCTCCAACCAATATTTGTTCATCTATTACAAGTGCTAAATCTCTAGGAACCGCCGGGAATTTACTAATCCCTTTGTACGATACTTTTTTACCTGTATATTTCTTGATTAGATCAATATTTAATTCAGCAACTAATATACTTTCCTTCTCTAATCCAAATTTTTCCAAAACATCTGGATGAATTTCACCAAAAGAACCAATAAATTCTCTACCTACAAATATATCTGCTCCTCTTCCAGGGTGTAATTCTGTTTGTTCTGTTCTTTTTATTGTATAATTGTTAAATTTCATTTTTGATAATATTTCTTCTACAATCCCTTTTAAATCATAAAAATCATATTTTTTAGGTTTTGCATCCCATAAATATTTATTTGGTTCTCCTGCTAGTATAATTCCTAGCTTAACATCTTCTTTTGCAAGTTTTTCACCTTTTTCAAATGTTCTACTTACTTCAAAGAAGTTAATGTTTGAAAAGTTTCTACTCAAATTATCTTTCGCATTTTTTAGCAAACTATATATTAGTGTTGGCTTCATTATAACAAAATCTTCAGTTATAGGATTTAAAACTTCTAATGTGTTGTCTTTTGCAATTCTTGTAAAGTTTATTTTTTCTAGTCCATCTCTAGGGATAAAGCTATAATTAATAACCTCTTTCAATCCAACTGATGCTGCTATATCTTTTACATTATCAAGTATTAATGTAGTATCTACTATTTCATCGCTATTCATATCCAGTTTTGGAAGAATATCCTCGATATTATCAAATCCATAAATTCTTATAACTTCTTCATAATAATCTTGTTCACGCTCTAGATCTTCTCTAAAACTAGGTGCTATTAACGATAAATTATCACCATTTTTTGTAACTTGAACTTCTAAATTTTCAAATATTTTTATTATTTTTTCTTCTGGAATTTCTTTTCCTACAAATTTATTAAGTCTAGGAATGTTTAATTCTACTAATTTTTTTTCATGTTTTATTGGGTAATTATCGACTATACCTTCTAGAATATCTCCACCTGCAACTTCTTTAATCAGGTTTGCAACTCTATTTATGACTTTTTCTGCATCCTCAAGATCTACTCCTCTTTCAAATCTGTATGATGCATCACTTGATAGTGTTAATTTTTTAGATGTTTTTCGTATTAATGTAGGCTCAAAATGTGCAACTTCTATTAATATATTTGTTGTATTCTCATCTACTTCTGAATTAGCTGCACCCATAACTCCTGCTATTGCAACAACTCTGTTTGCATCAGATATTACTATGTCATCTGATGTTAATTCTCTTTCTTGATCATCCAATGTCACTACTTTTTCATTTTCTTTTGCTCTTCTTACAATAACTTTATTTCCTTGTATTTTATTATAATCAAACGTATGAATAGGGTGATTTAATTCCATAAGTACAAAGTTTGAAATATCTACAACATTATTTATACTTCTAAGTCCTATTGATTCTAATCTTTCTTTTAACCATTTAGGGCTTTCTCCTATTTTCACATTTTTAACTATTCGAGCTGCATATCTTCTTGATATTTCTGTATCATCTATTTCTACAGTTATTAAATCTTGAGCTTTCTCTGTAGTTTGATTTTCTATTTTTGTATTTGGCATTTTTAATTCTTTGTCGTAATAAACTGCTAATTCTCTTGCTATTCCTATATGAGATAAACAATCAGGTCTATTTGGTGTTATTTCTAATTCGAAAATAACATCTGACAATTTAAAATACTCTTTTGCTGGTGTCCCAACTTTAGCATCTTCTGGTAATATCATTATTCCTTCGTGTGCTTGACCTAGTCCTAATTCTTTTTCAGAACAAAGCATTCCGTTAGATTCCATTCCTCTTATTTTTGTTTTTTTAATAACAAAGTCTTCTCCTAAGTTTGCACCAATTTGAGCAAGAATAACTTTATCGCCTTTTTTATGGTTTGGTGCACCACATATAACTTGTTGTATTTCTGTCCCATTATCTACTTTACAAACTGTTAAATGATCAGATTCTGGATGACTTTCTTTTTCTATGATTTGTGCAACAACAATATTATCAAGATTTGATCCTTGTCTATCTATTTTCTCAACCTCTTGACCAATCATTGTAAGTGCATTTTCTAATTCATTTATTTCTATTCCTTCTAAATCTATGTATTGTTTTAACCAGTTTAAAGAAATTAACATTTCTCTCCTCCTAAATTTTCATTTTTACTTTTACTAAAACTGCTCTAAGAATCTTATATCATTTTCAAAGAATGCTCTCAAATCATCTACACCGTATTTTAGCATTGTTATTCTTTCTAATCCTAATCCAAATGCGAATCCTTGATATTTTGTAGAGTCTATTCCAACTTCTTTTAACACATTAGGATCTACCATTCCACTTCCAAGTATTTCAATCCATCCAGTACCTTTACATACTCTACAACCTTTACCTTGACAAACACCGCATTCTACATCCATCTCTGCAGATGGTTCCGTGAATGGAAAGAAGTGTGGTCTGAATCTAACGCTTCTTGCTTCTCCAAATATTCTTTGAATTACAGTTGTAAGCAATGCTTTGAAATTAGCAAAGGAAACATCCTCACCTATCATAAGTCCTTCTATTTGATGAAACATTGGTGTATGTGTAACATCATAATCTGATCTGTACACTTTACCAATAGAAATCATTCTAAATGGTGGTTTTTGATCTAGCATGTATCTAATTTGCATTGGTGATGTATGTGTTCTCAAAAGTGTATCTTCACTAATATAGAACGTATCTTGTAAATCTCTTGATGGATGATTCTTAGGGATATTAAGAGCATCAAAGTTATAATATGTCATCTCTATTTCTGGGCCATCCATAATATCAAATCCCATTTCTGCAAATATCTTTTTCACTTCTCTTGCCGTTTGTGTTAACGGATGTAGTGATCCAATATTTGTCTTTTTCCCTGGTAATGTAATATCTATGACTTCGTGTTTTAATCTCTCTTTTTTTGCCAAATCCTTTAATTGCGCCATTCTTTCTTCTATCTGGTCTTGCAATTGAGTCTTAACTTCGTTAGTCACTTTTCCAAATTCTGCCCTTTGGTCAGCTGCTATGTTCCCCATTTCCTTCATGATTAGAGTAAACTCACCTTTTTTTCCTAAATATTTTACTCTTAAATCATTTAGAATTTCCAAGTTTGAGACTTTTTCAATTTCTCTAAGTGCTGTTTCTTTTAATTCTGACAATTTGTTTTTCATTTTTCCTCCTACTTTATTTCTCTATGTCTTTTATCTTTATAATTATTTTATATTTTATTACCTATCTGAGATCCTAATACCTGCAACTGCATAACGATCTTTTCTCATTTCTTCAACAGATATTGAGATTGTCTCTGGTTTTGCGTCAACTGTACGTGAAACAACTTCAGTTACCTCTTTTATCATTTCTTTTATTTGTTCATCTGTTCTTCCCTCTAATAGCTTTATCGTTATTACTGGCATATTTAATCCTCCGATTTTTTATATTTTACTTGATTATAGCATAAAAATATGACTTTTTCCTCATTTTTTTACACTCTCTATAATTTCATATAACTATACTTTTTTCTACAAGTAGTATATAATTTGAAAAAACAATATGGTGGTGTAATTTTATGTATAGAATAATTAGTAAAACGTACTTTTTCTTAATTCTTTTATTTATGAGCTGTTCAATTTTTGGAAACACTAAAACTCAAACATGCTCAGTTAAATACTTAGATTCCATTGAAAGTCAAAAAGACTCTACTTGTTTAGAGAATGTTCCAAATTCAAGTAATTATTCAAAAACAAAAGAGATCAAGGGTATTTATGATAAAATAAATAACAAAATATATTTTATCAACAGTAGCTTGTTTCAACTTCATTATGATTTTGCTTCACAAGTCCTTAATTATAGTGAGGGACACGTAGCATTCGATACTACAGAATATTATGGAATTGGCGATAGGAAATATGATCTTTTTACTCTCGTTCACTACTTGGATAGTGATATTTGGACTATCGAATTCTCAATTGGTGATCAAATAGATAGTAGTAGTATTGAGAGTTTATACAATAGAGTTGTTCAGTATACTTTTTTTGGTAATAAACTTAAGTATTTTCCAAGAAGTGAAGATAAGATAAAGAATATAGACCTCCTTAAAGATAAAATCCCTATTATTTCTGTTGAAGAAATCTATAAAAATCAAAAATATCAGGCTATGAATACTGGTATAACATATGGAAAACTTAGAAAAATAAATATTGAAGACATCGGTAAAGTCGATATTAATTCACATGACATTATTGTGACAAATGGATTGCCTAATGACATGCCAGTCGTTGCAGGAATAATAACAACTGAACATCAACACAATTTATCACATATTAATGTTTTAAGTGTAAACAGAGGTACTCCTAATATGGTTCAAACAGATGCTTTTTATTCTGATAATTTTAAGCAATTTGAAAATAAGTACGTTATGCTTAATGTTTCAGCTAATGACTTTGAAATAAAAGAAGTTACTGAAAAGGAAGTTTCCGACTTTTGGCTATCAAAACAAAATAAAAAAGTTATTTCTTTAGAAATTGATAGAACTACTAAAGGTTTACAAGATATGAAAAATTTAAGTCATAAAGATATAAAATTAGTTGGCGCAAAAGCTGCCAATTTTGCAGAATTAACAAAAATAGAAATTAACGATGAGAAAGATAATAGTAGTTTTGTTAGAACTCCTGAAAGTGCTTTTGCTATACCTATGTACTATTATTTGGAGCATTTAAAAGAGAATGGGATTGATGTATTAATTGAAGAAAAGCTAAAAGAATTGAAGGATTTAACTGATGAAAATTCAAAAATTCAAAAGTTAAAAGAAATACAGGACGCTATACAAAATGCTCCAATAAATAAGGAATTTTTAAAAG
>JAGOYM010000014.1:0-15396 GCA_018059165.1 Leptotrichiaceae bacterium
AGTACTTAACTCTAATGCAAATATTTATTCGAATAATGATTACGGACAATCTACAATAACGACAGCAGTAACATACGATATATTTAATTATCGTAATATACATAATTTTGATACAAATAAAACAAGCAATATAATAGGTGTATCGAAAGATCTTAAAGACTTCTTTGTTAGCGAGAAGGACTATAATAAGAGAATAATCTCGTATACGAGAGAAACAACAAAAATTACAGATTTACAAACAATAAATACGGATGTTATTGCATTAATTGATTTATATGTAAGTTATTTAAATTCAAAAGAGGAGAAAAGAGTAAATGAAGAATTAGTAAATACATATAAAGTTGATAAAAATGTAAAGAAAACGGCTTATAATGTAGGGTTGGGAAGTCTTTATGATTCGGAATTGAGTAAAGTGAATTTTGAAAATGCGAGTAACAACATAATGTTTTACGATTATAAAATGAAAAATATAATAGAAGAAATAAGAAAAAACTACAATATTAATATTTTAGCTAGTGAGGACACATTAAAAGATTTCACAGAGAAAAATTATGATATAAGTAATGAATATTTTAATAGCATATATGATACTAATGTTAAAAATTCAGAAATAGCACTTAAAAAAAGTGAAGAAGAGTTAAAATATTTAAAAGATGATGACAGACTCCCATCAGTAGTAGCAGGTGTAAATTATGATATTGATAACAAAGAGCCTTATTTTACTGTAAGTGTATCTAAGACATTTGACTCATATAAAGAAGATATAAAACTTAAAGAGTTGGAAGTTGAAAAAAATAAGATTAGTTATAACAAACTGTTATCAAACAAAGATATAAATGTTGCGACATCAAAAGTTGCATATGCAGAATTGCTGAAAGACTACTACAATCTTAGTAGACAAGTTTATATAACACAGAAACAATATGAAATATATAAAGTTAAAGAAGAAGTTGGTCTTGCAACTTACGACGAGAAAGTAACAAAATATCAAGATTATCAAAATGCAGTGCTATCATATAACCAGAAAAGAAATGAATTGTTAGCATATAAATACAAGATTGAATATAGAAAATAGGAGGAAGTATGAGTAGAAAAAAAAAAATAATAATAGCATCATTGATAGCAGTATTTTTAATTGCTGGAATAGTATTAATACAGAATAAAAAACAATCTAAAAAGATAGATAATAAATATTTCTCTTATGAGGTTGGAACAAATACTTTTGAATCATATATTGAAGCTGATGGAAGTGTGAAATCAGATAATACAAAAAAAATATATGTTCAACAGTCTTTGCAAGTTGACAAAGTCTTAGTAAAATTAGGAGATTATGTAAAGAAAGGACAAGTTTTACTGACATTTAATTCATCTGACAGAGATGAAGTAATTAGAAATATTGCTAAAGAAAGTGCAAATTTATCACAACTAGAGAGAAACTATAATAGTTACAAGAAACTTTATGCTGCAGGTGGAGCGGCTAGAATAGATTATCAGACAATAGAAACAAGTATACAGCAATCAAGAATTGCCATAGCGCAGTATCGAGCTAATCTTGATAAAATGCCTATAGATATTATAAGTCCTGTTGATGGAACAATAACGGCACTTACGGCAGATGAAAACTATAGAGTAAATACACAAGTAAACTTACTAGAAATAGAAGATTTAACAAATGTTTATGTGTCAACACAAGTACCAGAGTACAGTATTAAAAATCTTGCAGTTGGACAAAAAGCAGAAGTTACGTTAAAAAGTTCGGATAAAAAATACCAAGGTACAGTAACTGAAGTATCTACTGTATCAAGTGATTCAAGTACTGATACAGCGGCATATGTTGATGTTAAAGTTAAAGTAGATGCGACACAACTTGATAAGAATTTTATCCCAGGATTTAAGGCATCAGTTAAGATAATAACATCATCAAAACAAAATGTATTATCGATTCCAAGAACTTCAATTGGAGAAGATGAGCAAGGAAATAAATATGTTTGGAAAATTGTAAATGGAACAGTTAAGAAGATAATTATAAAAGTTGGAGAATCTAATCAAGATCTTATAGAAATATTATCAGGAATAGCTAAAGGAGATAAAATACTAGAAATCATGTCAACTACGCTAAAAGATGGACAAAAATTAAAAATAACTGATAAAGCTGAATTTATGAAACAAAATAAAGAAGGCTTAGATAATA
This sequence comes from Leptotrichiaceae bacterium, assembly GCA_018059165.1. Taxonomy (GTDB): domain Bacteria; phylum Fusobacteriota; class Fusobacteriia; order Fusobacteriales; family Leptotrichiaceae; genus JAGOYM01. The sequence continues at coordinate 2,192 of JAGOYM010000014.1, forward strand.
CAATGAGTAAATCTAAAACATCAGGAGATGCAGGTGGGCCGCCTAAGTAAATTTAATATGTAATAGTATTGGTTAAAATACAAGAAAGTGGTGTTGTATGATTAAATTAGAACATGTAAAGAAAGTGTATAAAAGTGGAAAAATAGAATTTGAAGCATTAAAAGATATAGATATTCACATAGGAAAAGGTGAATTTGTGGCTATAATTGGGCCTTCAGGAAGTGGAAAATCTACCATAATGAATATTTTAGGGTGTTTGGATCAGTTAACTGAAGGGAAATATATATTGGATGAGATAGATGTTTCTAAAATGAATGAAAGTGAACTAGCAACAATTAGAAACAAAAAAATTGGATTCGTATTTCAAGCATATAATTTATTAGATACATTGACTGCACTTGAGAATGTTGAATTACCGTTAATTTATGGTGGTGTTCCTCATGATGTCAGACAGAAAATGGCTAAAGAAGCACTTAGAAAAGTGGGACTGGCAGATAGAGAAGAACATTTACCGACAGAATTATCTGGGGGACAGAAACAAAGAGTTGCCATTGCTAGAGCAATAGTAAATAATCCAAGTATTCTTATGGCAGATGAGCCAACAGGAAATTTAGATTCGCATTCAGAAGGTGAAATTCTACAAATATTTAAAGATTTGAATGCAAATGGTTCAACAATAGTGATGGTTACACATGAACCCAACATTGCTGAGCATTGTAAAAGAATAATAACATGTAAAGATGGAGAAATTATAAAAGACGAGGTGGTACAAAAATGAATATGTATGATTTAGTAAAATCCTCGATAAGAAGTTTAAAAGCAAATAAAATGAGAGCATTTCTAACAATGTTAGGAATTATAATAGGTATATCATCAGTAATTGCCATGTCAGCAATAGGAAAAGGTGGACAAAAAACAATTACAGGTAATTTACAAAGTACAGGGTATGGAAACTTTCAAGTAGCAGTAAATACAACAAGTACTGATTATGTTGCAGAATATGACTTAACAGATAAACAAGTAACGGAAATATCAAAAATAGATGGAGTTGAAGCTGCTGCACCGAAAATTCAAAGCATGGGGCAATTAAGTTTTCCAAAATATCCAGGAAAAAATGAAAGAGGATTTTTGTATGTTACAACAAAAGACTATGAAAAAATAGATCCTGTACAATACCTTTATGGGCGAGCTTTTATTGATTCTGAATATAATAGTTACGAAAAACTTATAACGATAGATAGTGAAACAGCTAAAGACTACTATGGGTCTTATGAAGCAGCAATAGGTGAAACAATTGAATTGCAAGTAGGGGCAAGAGATTCAGCATCGTATAAATATAAAATAATAGGAGTATTTCAAAATCCTTATATAGGATTAACATCTTTATTTGGTGGGAGATTCAAACCTAGAGTAGTGAGGGTTCCGCTGAAAGCATATATGACAACATCTGGAACAGATACTTATTCAACAGTCATTGCAAAAGCAAAAGATCCTGAACAATTAAATCAAATAATAAGTAAAGTTCAGTCTGATTTGGATACTCAAGCACCAGCAAAAATTTATGAAGTGAGTGCAGCTACTCAAAATGGAGCATCATTTGATAGTATATTGAGTACATTAAATATATTTATTACATTTATTGCAGGAATATCGCTATTAGTTGGTGGAGTTGGAGTTATGAATATAATGCTAGTAAGTGTTACAGAAAGAATTAGAGAGATAGGTATACGTAAAGCAATTGGGGCACAGCCAAAAAGTATTTTACTACAGTTTCTAGTAGAAGCGGTAATAATATCAACACTTGGAGGGATAATAGGATTGTTAGTTGGTGTTAGTTTTGCTTATTTAGTATTTTTATTAATTGGAATAGAACCAGTATTTTCAACATTTATTGTTATATTAGCATTGGTAGTATCGATGCTAATAGGAATTGTATTTGGTGTTGCACCAGCTAGAAAAGCAGCAAGAATGAACCCTGTCGATGCATTGAGAGCATAGAAATATTTTTCAAATCTTCACATAGCTATCACAAAAGAATGTTATTATATATTTGTAAGTAAGAAATCAAATATAAACGTGGAGGTAACATAATGAAAAACATGAAAAAATTATTACTAACTTTAGGGATGATAATATTCGTAGCGAGCTGTTCAGGAGATAATAAAAAAACTGAGAATGCAGAAGTTCAAACACAACAGCAAGAAGTAGAAAAATCAAATAACGATTCTACAAATACGGTAACTACAACAGAAGCACCAACAAAGAAAGAAAAAGCAACATCAAGCAAATAGTTAATAACTAGCTTATATATAAAAGCATAATTTCAAAATAGGGTTAGGGCTATTTTGAAATCACCCATAAGGGTAAAAGGGATTTCTGCAAAGATCCCTTTTTGTTTAGAATTTTTTTGAAATCTTCACACAATTATCACAAAGGTATGGTATCATGTATTTGTGGAAGAGAAATTGTAAGTAATATTAAAAAAATACGGAGGAAAAAATATGAAAAATATCAAAAAAATAATTATGTTAATCGGAATAGTAGCAGTATTTTCAACATCTTTTGCAGCTGGAACAAAAGCACCAGTTAAGAAGACAACAACAAAAGCTGCGCCTAAGAAGCCAGCACCTAAACCTGCACCTAAGAAAACAACAACAGTAGAAAAATCAACAAAAAAAGAAAAAGCATCATCAAGTAAATAGATTAGATATAGTTATATCGGAAAGAGATCCTTCGGGATCTTTTTTTAATTCAATTTTTATTTAAGATATGATATAATTAAGAAGATTTAATAAAAGGGATTAAATCTAAGAAAAAACTAGAAAAAATAAATAATTGGGGGTATAATATGAGTAAGGAAATGACTTTGGAACTTTTTGATCCAAGGAATGATTTTGTGTTCAAAAATATTTTTGGTAATGAAAAGTACTTAGATATATTAAAAGACTTTTTAGAAGCAATACTAGAGTTACCTAAAGGAAAAGAAATTGTAAGTGTTGAATTGAAGAATCCAAATAACGATAAGCAAAGTAAAGAAGGTAAATATTCTATATTTGATATAAAAGTTAGGATAAACGGTAATGCTTATATAAATGTGGAAATACAAAATGTAAGAGATGAGAATATAGTTGAAAGAGTGATCTACTATAATGGGATATTGTCATCAGGACAATTACTAGAGGGTGAAGGATACGGGATGTTATCAAAATCTATAACAATAGTTGTTGCAGATTTTCTGGCATTGCCAAATAGCAAGAAAATACATAGTGTTTACACTCCGATGGAAAAAGATGAACTTACAGAGTTAACAAATTCAAGTGGAGAAGGACTTATAGAAATACATTTTATTGAGTTATCAAAGTTTAGAAAATATATAAAAGGAAAAAATATAATGGAAATAGTAAGAGAAAACAATTTATATAAATGGTTGGTTTTCATACTAGATCCATCAAATGAGGTGATAGAAATGATATCAAAAAGTGATAAGGTTGTGAATAGGGCAACGAAGGCATTACGAGAGCTGAGTTCTGATGATGAAGCGAGGATGAAGTATATGGATAGAGAGAAAGCGCGTCTAGATAAGATAAGTGCTTTATTTAGTGCTGAGAAAAAAGGGGAAAGAAAAGGAGAAATGAGAGAAAAGATTAAAATAGCTAAGGCGATGATAAAAGAAGGATTTTCAGTAGAAAATATTATGAAATTAACTGAATTAAAGAGAGAAGAAATAGAAGAACTTCCAAAAAAATAAAATAACCAAATGAAAGACACTGCACTGCAACGACTAACAGTGTCTTTTTGCATAGAATAACTAGTAAAAAATTAAAATTAGAAAGTGAGATAAAAATGAATATAGAGAAAGCAAAGAAAGTAATGGAAGAACTAGAATTAGATGGAATCTTATTGACAGATTTATATAATATAAGATATTTTACAGGTTTTACAGGAACAACTGGAATAGGTTTAATTTCAAAAAAAGGAAATTTTTTCTTTTCTGATTTTAGATATAAAGAGCAAGGTAAATTAGAAGTAGAGAAAGAAGATTTTGAGTTTGTAGAAGTATCAAGAGGAGCGTTAAATAAGATAGGAGAATACGTAGAAAAACTCGGAATAAGAAAGTTAGGGATTGAGGACAAGCAAGTAACAGTAAGTTACTACAAAGAGCTTAAAAATACATTTCAAGCAGAATTAATAGGTGTTGAGAACAAATTACAACTGATACGAATGATAAAAACAAATAAAGAAATAGAAATTATAAAACGAGCAATTGAAATAAGTGATTATTCATTCCAAGAAACTATTAAAGTAATAAAAAAAGGAATGACAGAGAAAGAAATAGCAGCACATATAGAATATATGCAAAGGAAAATGGGAGCAGATGACACATCATTTGCTACAATTGTTGCGAGTGGTGTAAGATCAGCAATGCCACACGGAGTAGCATCGGATAAGAAGATAGAAGAAGATGAATTTATAACAATTGATTTTGGGTGTTATTATGATGGCTATGTTTCTGATATGACAAGAACAATTTACTTCGGAAACAACATTTCAGATAAACATAAGGAAATTTATAATACTGTGTTAAATGCACAATTAATGGGTGTGGATAATATTAAGTCGGGTATGCTAACATCAGAAATTGATAAAATAGTTCGAGATTACATAACAGAAAAAGGATATGGAGATAAATTTGGACACGGATTAGGGCATGGAATAGGGCTTGAAATACATGAAGCACCTGCATTATCACCAGTAACAAATACAGTTCTTGAAGAGAATATGGTTGTAACAGTAGAACCAGGAATATACGTTGAAGGATTCGGTGGAGTTAGAATCGAAGACGATGTAGTAATAACGAAATCAGGATGCGAAATATTAAATAAAACATCTAAGGAATTGAAAATAATAAGATATTAAGGGAAATGTTGATGATTACAGATAAATTTGAGATAAAAGATTTTGATTCATTTATAATAGGAAATAGTTATGGAATCGAGCAATGTTGGTATAAAGAAAAAGGGACATTAATACATCATTTGGCGTATAGAGAAGGATGTGGATATGTCTCTATTCTTAATATGTATTTGTATTTAAAGTACAAATCAACAGGTAAAAAGCATACTAAATTAGAGATTATTGAAAAAATGAATAAAATATATATGTATAATTTAAATTTAAGAATAGGAATAAATTCAATATATTTTCTAAAGAAAGTAGCTATTAAATTTTTAAGAAAAGAAAAAGAAGAAAAAAGTTTCTCTTTTGAAGTTTTATCAAAAAAAACAGGAATAAATAATAATTATAAAGAAGCAAAGGAATTAATAATAAAGTCGCTTGAAGCAGAGAATCCTGTAGCAATTTTAATAAATCATAGAGTTAGTGACAAAATACTAAAGAAAAATTTTAAATATCATTGGATCACTATTACAGGAATTAGAACAGAGGATAAAAAGACATATTTGACTGCGTCTAATTGGGGTGAAAAGTGGGAATATTTGAACTTTGAAGAGATATGGAACGATAGTCACAACGTTCTTGATAGAATTTTTGCATCTGGTTTAGTTGTAATGAAAGAACAAGAGAAGCCTAAATAGAGCTTAAAGTCAATAAATTCAGTTGCTCTATTGTGTTCTTTGAGATTGACAAAATGTGTTAAAAATGTTACTTTATAATATAAAAGTATAAAAAATATGATATTTATAATTTGATTCATTGAGAGGGGTAAGACAGAATGTCAGAAGAATTAAGTAAAGTTTATTCGCCAAAAGAAATAGAAGATAAGTGGTATAAAATATGGGAAGAAAAAGGGTATTTTAATGCACAACATAATGATGATAAGCCAGGATATTCAATAGTAATTCCACCTCCAAATGTAACTGGAATATTGCATATGGGACATATGTTAAACAATTCTATTCAAGATACAATAGTTAGATGGAAAAGGATGAAGGGTTTTGATACATTATGGGTACCTGGAACGGATCATGCAGGAATTGCAACGCAAAATAAAGTTGAAAAATGGCTAGCAGAAAATGGTACATCAAAGGAAGAAATAGGAAGAGAAGCATTTTTAGAAAAGACATTAGAATGGAAAGAAAAACATGGTGGCCTTATAACAAATCAAATGAGAAAATTAGGCTCTTCATTAGATTGGTCAAGAGAACGATTCACAATGGATAAAGGACTATCAGATGCAGTAAGAAAAGTATTCGTTGACTTATATAATGATGGATTAATTTACAAAGGGGAATACATAGTAAACTGGTGTCCACATGATAAGACGGCGCTTGCAGATGATGAAATTGATCATGTTGAAAAAGAAGGAAAAATATGGGAAATAAGATATAAAATAAAAGACTCTGATGATTATGTAGTAGTAGCAACAACAAGACCTGAAACTATGTTAGGAGATACGGGAGTTGCTGTAAATCCTAATGATGAGAGATATAAACATTTAATTGGTAAAAGTGTAATATTACCACTAATGGACAGAGAAATACCAGTTGTAGCAGATGAATATGTAGATATGGAATTTGGAACGGGAGTTGTTAAAATGACACCTGCACATGATCCTAATGATTTTGAAGTTGCAAAAAGAACTGGATTACCAATGTTGAATATATTTACAGAAGACGCACACGTAAATGAAAACGGTGGAAAGTACAAAGGATTAGAAAGATTTAAAGCAAGAAAAGAGATACTTAAAGATCTTGAAGAGCAAGGATATTTAGTTGGTGAGAAGAAGCATAATAATTCAGTAGGGCACTGTTACAGATGTAACACTATAATTGAGCCAAGAGTTTCAGAACAATGGTTTGTTAGAATGAAGCCATTAGCAGAAAGAGCACTTGAAGTTGTTAGAAATGGTGAAATAACAATAACACCAAAAAGACAAGAAAAGATATACTATAACTGGCTTGAAAATATAAGAGATTGGTGTATATCAAGACAAATATGGTGGGGGCATAGAATACCAGCATATTACGCAGAAGACGGAACAATGTTCGTTGCTGAAAATCTTGAAGATGCAAAAAAAGAATCAATTGCAAAATACGGAAAAGAAGTACCATTAAGAGAAGAAACAGATGTATTGGATACATGGTTCTCATCAGCATTATGGCCTTTTTCAACAATGGGGTGGCCAGAAACAAGTAAAGATTTTGATAAATTTTTTCCAACAGATGCACTTGTAACAGCCGCGGATATTATATTTTTCTGGGTTGCAAGAATGATAATGATGAGCTTATATGTTCATGATAAGATACCGTTCAACTACGTTTACTTTCACGGTGTAATTAGAGATGAGCAAGGAAGAAAGATGAGTAAATCGCTTGGGAATTCACCTGATCCTGTAGATCTAATGAATAAATATGGGGCAGATGCAATTAGATTTAGTTTGCTATTTAACACATCACAAGGACAAGATATACATTTCTCTGAAAAATTATTAGAAATGGGATCATCGTTCTCTAATAAAGTGTGGAACGCATCGAAATTTGTATTAAGTAATTTAGAAGATTTTGATTATAGCACATCTGTAATGGATTTAGAGTTCAAGCTTGAAGATAGATGGATTCTATCAAAACTTCAATCTTCTTCAAAAAAAATAAATGAAGCAATGGAAAATTATGAACTTGATACGGCAGCAAAAACAGCATATGAATTCTTTAGAGGAGATTTCTGTGACTGGTATGTTGAAATTGCAAAAACGAGAGTTTATGGTAATGAAGGAATTGATAAAATAACTGCGCAATGGATATTGAGACATGTTTTGGATAATGGATTAAGAATACTTCACCCATTCATGCCTTATATAACTGAAGAAATTTGGCAAAAAGTAAAATTAGGAGACGAAACAATAATGCTTGTAGAATTTCCTGAAGAAGACAAATCATTGGTGGATACAAATTCAGAAAAAGAATTTGATTATTTAAGAGAAGTTATAACAGCTATTAGAAATATAAGAGGGGAAGCAAATGTATCTCCATCGAGAAAAATAGAGGTTATGTTCAAGACAAGTGACGCAACAGAAAAAGCGATATTAGAGAGCAATGCTAAAATTCTGGATAAGTTAGCCAATGTTGAAAAATATGCAGTTGCATTAGATCCAGAAACAATCAAAATTCCTAAATTGGTAGGTTACAGATTAGCACTTAAGACTGAAATTTACATACCACTAAATGATTTGGTTGATAAAGAAAAAGAAATAGATAAATTGAAAAAAGATATAGAAAAAACACAAAAAGAGCTAGATAGAGTTATTTCAAAGCTATCTAACGAAGCATTCACATCAAAAGCACCAAAAGAAGTAATTGAAAAAGAAAATAGAATAAAAGAGGAATTAGAAACAAAAATTGAGAAATTTAATGAAACAATAGCGCTATATATATAGCGAAAGGAGACAAAAATTATGGGAATGTTTTTTTGGGGAATTGTAGCAGCTGGATTTGGATTATTAGAGTTAATTCTACCTGGATTAATAACGATATGGATGAGTTTAGCCGCAATTGGAGTAATGTTTCTGACACCATTTATAAATGATTGGCGAATAGAAACAGCAATATGGAGCATTTTATCAATAATATTTATAATGTTAACAAGACCATTTGTTAAGAAATATATTGATAATGATAAGAAAATAGAGGAAAAAACAATCTTAAAAATTGAAAAAAAAATTGATAATAAAACATATGAAGTTAGATACAAAGGTGGCATATGGACTGCAGTGAGTACTGAAGAGCTATCTGTTGGAGATGAAGTAGAAATGGATGGATTTACAGGAAATAAAATAATTGTAAAAAAATAAAAATAAATCGGAGGAAATATTATGTGGATATTAGGTGTTTTACCAATATTAATAGTATTATTATTAGTATTTTTATCAAGTGTAAAAATAGTACCAGAATCGAGAGAATATATAATAGAGACATTAGGAAGATATAGCAAAAAATTAAAACCAGGACTTAATCTTTTAATACCATTTGTTGACAGAGTGTCGAAAGTAGTATCATTGAAAGAGCAAGTAATAGATTTCCCACCACAACCAGTTATTACAAGAGATAATGCAACTGTACAAATTGATACAGTTATATATTTTCAAATAACAGACTCAAAATTATACACATATGGTGTTGAAAGACCTATTCAAGCGATCGAAAATTTAACAGCCACTACATTAAGAAATATAATTGGGGATTTAACTGTTGATCAGACACTAACATCAAGAGATAAAATAAATGATGAAATGAGAAGAGCACTAGATGAGGCAACAGAGCCTTGGGGAATTAAAGTTAATAGAGTTGAATTAAAAAGTATATTGCCACCAGAAGATATGAGAATATCAATGGAAAAAGAGATGAAAGCAGAAAGAGAAAAAAGAGCAAAAATACTAACAGCACAAGCAGAAAGAGAATCAGCTATATTGATTGCTGAAGGAGAAAAACAATCAACTATATTAAGAGCAGAAGCTAAAAAAGAACAACAAATAAGAGAGGCAGAAGGAGAAGCCGCAGCAATATTATCTATACAAAAAGCAAAAGCTGATGCATTGGTCTTATTAAGAGAAGCTGCTCCAACTCAAGAAGTAATAGCGTTAAAAGGAATGGAAACATTTGAAAAAGTAGCAGATGGGAAAGCAACAAAAATAATAATACCAAGTAACCTACAAAACTTAGCAGGAATGGTATCTGCATTTGCTGAGTTAAATGAAAAATCAGGAACAGTAGGGAAAGAATAAGGAGAGAGAATGATATATAAATTTTTTAAAAAATTATTTCCATCAGAGGTAAGCGGAACTGAAAAAATGGATTTAAATATAAAATATGTAAAAGAAGGAATAAAGAAAGTTGCTGGGAAGCATTTCATAAAAGAAGAAGGGGATAATATAAAAATTATTCCTACCGGAGCATTAAATCCATTTGGAGTAACATTTCCAATAAAAAACTATAGAGAGTTAAATTTCAAATTATCTTCTCAAACAGATAGCTCAACAAATGTTGAATACAGTGCAGTAAGAAAATTCTCAAAATCGACATCAGTTATTTACACGATATTTACTATTTCAGATTTGATTGCTATAGCTGCAATAATATATCTTCTAGTGACTGGGGAACAAGAAATTGCTATTTATGCATCTATGCTCGCAATACCATGGATTGCAATAACAATATTATCATTTTTATTTGATTATTTTGTTATTTTGTCAGAGAAAGCCATAAAAAAATCATTTTCTAATAATATATTGAAAAGAGTGAATAAAATAGGAAAAATTATAGAGAAAGCTTAAAAGGTGGAAAAATGGAAATAAATAATGACGAAGCGTTTATAAAGAAAGCAGTGAATTATTCTAGAATAGTATTCATTATATCGATCATACAAAATATATTTTTGATGCTACTAATTGGAGTATACTTTTTAACTCTTAATTCAGAAAAAAATGAAACAATGAGTATGATTTTACCAATTTCATTTTTATTATTAATTTCTATTCTGTATATATTACATTTAATTTCGGCTATGACTTGTTTATTCTTAAATATGAGCAACATACTTGCAGTAATGAAAATAGAAAATGTAAGTGGGCATAAAGAATTGAAAATAGCTAGTATTTTAGCTATATTCCCAGTGACTTCATTCGTTGCAAGTGTATTCGCATTTAACTCTATGAAAAAAATAAAAGATAGAATTAATAAATAAGTATAAATATAATTGGAGGGAATAATGGAGAAGATATTAGGAGTAATTCCAGCACGTTATGCATCAACTAGGTTTGAAGGGAAGCCTTTAAAATTAATTGATGGCAAGCCTATGATTGAATGGGTGTACAAGAGAGCTAAGAATGCTAATATTGATAAACTTGTTGTTGCAACTGACGACAAGAGAATATATGATACAGTTATTTCTTTTGGAGGAGAAGCTGTAATGACATCAGAAAATCATGAAAATGGTACTGGTAGAATTATAGAAGTTATAAACAATTCAGAATATAGTAAATATGACTTTGTCATTAATATTCAAGGTGATGAGCCATTAATAGATATTGATTCTATAAATAAAATAGCAAACAACTATAGAGAAGAAAAATCAGAAATTATAACGTTAAAAAAAGAAATAAAAGAAGAGAGTGAATTATTGACTCCCAATGTTGTAAAAGTAATAACTGATTTTTTTGATAATGCTATTTATTTTAGTAGATATGCAATACCATTTAAAAGAGATGCGCTAGAAGGATTTAAATATTACAAACATATTGGCATTTACGGTTATACAACAAAATTTCTAAATGAACTAAAAAATTTGAAAAATGGACTTTTGGAACAAATGGAATCATTGGAACAATTGAAGTTCATTGAGAATGGGTATAAAATAAAAGTTATAGAGACAGAAACTAATGTAATAGGAGTAGATACTGCAGAAGACTTGAAGTTGGTAAATGAATATGTTAAAAATAATAATATAACATTATAAATATTAAAGGGGATAAAATGGAAAATGGAGTAATGATCCAATACTTTGAATGGAATATTCAACCTGATGGTAAGCACTGGAACAGATTAAAAGAAGATGCTAAACACTTGAGTGAAATAGGGGTAAGTGCAGTATGGATTCCGCCAGCATATAAAGGGACATCAGTCTATGATGTTGGTTATGGAACGTATGACTTATGGGATTTAGGTGAATTTGATCAAAAAGGGACCATTGGGACAAAATATGGAACAAAAGATGAATTACAATCAGCAATAGCAGAGCTGCATAAATATAATATTAGTATTTATTTAGATGTTGTTCTAAACCATAAAGGCGGTGCAGATGAGACAGAACGATTCATGGCACAGGAAGTTGACTTTGGAGATAGAAATAGAATTATATCAGAACCGTATGAAATAGAAGGATGGACAAAATTCACGTTTCCTGGAAGAAATGGACAATACTCTGATTTCGTATGGAACTATAATCATTTTAATGGTACGGACTACAATAATGCTAATGGTAAGACCGCGTTATATAAAATACTAGGAGAATTTAAAGATTGGGATAAAGGTGTAGATTCACAATATGGTAACTATGATTATTTGATGTATGCTAATATTGACTTTAATCATCCTGACGTTAGAAGTGAAGTAATAAAATGGGGGAAATGGGTAGCAAAAGAGCTAAATTTAGATGGATTTAGATTGGATGCAGTAAAACATATAAGTGATGAGTTTGTAAAAGAATTCCTAACAGAAGTAAGAAAAGAAGTAGGAGACAGCTTTTATTCTGTTGGTGAATATTGGAAAGATAATCTAGAAGAACTAAGAAACTATTTAGCAAATGTAGGTTATGAAACTGGGTTATTTGATGTATCGCTCCATTATAATATGTATGAGGCATCAGTTATGGGTGCAAAATATGATTTGCGTAGATTGACAGATGACACAATACTAGTTCATGATGCTATGGAAGCTGTATCATTTGTTGATAATCATGATTCACAATGGGGAAGCGCGCTACAATCACAAGTAGAAGATTGGTTTAAACCACAAGCATATGCACTAATTTTATTGTCAAAAAGTGGCTACCCATGTCTATTTTATGGAGATTATTATGGTGTATCGGGGAATGAAAGTATTCATAAATGGGTAATTGATCAATTATTAAAAGTTAGAAAAAACAATGCTTACGGGGAACAACATAACTATTTTGATCACCCGAGAACAGTTGCGATGTACAGAACAGGAAAAGATGGAGATCTATCAACTGGTTGTGCAACACTATTTTCAAATGGAAATGATGGAAATAAATGGATAGAAGTTGGAAAAAATAGAGTGGGACAAATGTGGGAAGAAGTTACAGGAACTGGATTAGATAAAGTAGAAATAAATCAAGATGGTTGGGGAAATTTTGCAGTAAAAGGTGGAAAAGTAGCAGTATGGGTACCAGCGGTATAATGATAAACAAAAAAAGAAGCAAAAGCTTCTTTTTTTTATTGACTACTTCTTATTGACCACTAGGTGAAATAACCCATTTTTTATCTTCTTTAATTAATTTCATATCAACATCAGTTTCTTTTGTTTTAGAAACTTCTTTCAATGCAGCCTTTAAAATATCTAATTGATATTTTGCAGCTTTTATTTGTGCTTGTGGATCATCTTGTTTAATATCAATTGGTGATTTTGTAGCTAACTCTTGAAATTTAGCTTGTAATTCTTGTTGATCAACTGTTG
>JAGOYM010000014.1:15496-18508 GCA_018059165.1 Leptotrichiaceae bacterium
TTTAAAATATCTAATTGATATTTTGCAGCTTTTATTTGTGCTTGTGGATCATCTTGTTTAATATCAATTGGTGATTTTGTAGCTAACTCTTGAAATTTAGCTTGTAATTCTTGTTGATCAACTGTTGTTTCAGTTATTTTTGCAGTTGCAGTATCACCAGTTACATCAATACTTTTCACTTTGTAAGTTGTCTTTTCATTCATTAGTTTAAGAATTTCAGCTGATCCTTTTTTCATTTCAGGTGATTGGTCATAACCTGATTTAGCTTGTGCAGCGACATCTTTAGGATAGACTTTAAGTAAGTTATCAATATTTCCATCTTTCATACTGGCATAATAACTAGAAATTGTTTTTTGAACTTGAGTTTTAGGTATATACGTATTAAATATATATAACGACCCGAAAACAATTGCTAAAGTTAGTATTACAGTTGAAAAGATTAGCATAAAAGTTTTTAATATTGATGAGTTCTTGCTAACATTAGTGTTAGTCTCGTTGTTTGCAGCATTATTTGCTGTAGTGTTTTCCATTTTATTTCCTCCGTTTTAATAATCTTTTTTTATTATACCACAATATATAATATCTAACAACTGCAAAAGTAAATGTAGGTTGAATTTATTACACAAAAGTTATATAATATGGGTAGTAAAAAAGTGATGAAGGGTGCTTGATTAATATGAAAAATGAAATGACTAGAGAAGATATATTAGGTGATATAAAAAAAGTTGTAGTTAAAGTGGGAACATCAACGTTGACTAAAGAAGATGGAAGTCTTAATATTTCAAAAATAAAAGAAATTGTCAAAGAGATAAGTAACTTAGTAGATAAAGGCTATGAAATGGTATTAGTTACTTCAGGTGCAGTAGGGGCTGGAATGGGACAATTAGGACTTATTGAAAAGCCAAAAGCATTAACAGAGAAACAAGCAGTTGCTGCAGTAGGTCAAGTAGCACTTACGCATTTGTACCAGAATTTATTCAGTGAATATAATAAAACAATAGCACAATTACTGTTAACAAAAGCAGATTTTTCAGATAGAAATAGATATTTAAATGCAAGAAACGTTTGCAATACATTACTAGAAAAAAAAATAATCCCAGTTGTTAATGAGAATGATGCAGTTGTTGCAGATGAAATAAAAGTAGGAGATAACGATACACTTTCAGCGCTTGTTTCAGGACTTATAGATGCTGATTTGTTAATTATTTTATCAGATATAGATGGGCTTTATAATAAGAATCCACAGAAATATGAAGATGCAAACCTTATAGAAATAATTGGGAATGTAGATGAAGACGTTAAAGCTATGGCAGGTGGAGAAGGATCTAAGTTTGGGACTGGAGGAATGTTTACAAAAATAGTTGCAGCAGAGATGGCAACTAAAATAGGTACACATTTAGTTATTGCAAATGGAGGAAACCCTACTAATATTACAAGAATAGTAAATAAAGAAAATGTGGGGACACTATTCATAAAAAAAGATAAAAAAATTAGTTCTAAAAAATACTGGCTAGCTTATGGTACAAATAAAAAAGGAACAGTAATGATAGATGATGGAGCTGAGAAAGCATTACTTAAAGGGAAGAGTTTACTGCCCGTGGGTATAAAAAAAGTTGAAGGAAATTTTGATAAAGGAACTGTTGTTCAGATAATAAATAAAGAAGAGAAATTACTAGCAAAAGGGATATCTAATTATTCATCAGAAGAAATAATAAAGATTAGAGGATATAAGAGTGAAGAAATTGAAAAACTTCTAGGTTATAAGTACGATGATGTAGTAATACATATAGATAACATGATAACACTAGTATAAAATTTTTAAAAAAATGGAGTGAGATAAATGAATGAATATATTTTAAAATTAGGACAAAATGCAAAAAAAGCATCTAAAGAATTATTGACAATTGATACAAGAATCAAAAATAGAGCTCTTAGAGAAATAGCAAAAGCATTGATAGAAAGAAAAGAAGAGATAAAGTTAGCAAACCAAAAAGATATTGAAAATGGAAAGGAAACTGGGCTTTCTTTTGCACTTCTTGATAGATTAGAGTTAAATGATAATAGAATTGAGGGAATGGCAGAAAGTCTTAATGTCATAGCAGGATTCGTAGATCCTATAGGAGAAATTCTTAATGGATGGAAACATCAAAATGGATTACTAATAGAAAAGAAAAGAGTTCCTTTAGGAGTAATAGGGATAATATATGAGTCAAGACCTAATGTAACTATAGATTCAGCTGGACTTGCTATAAAATCATCGAATGCGGTAATTTTAAGAGGATCAGCAAATGCAATAAATTCAAATAAATGTTTAAATAAAATATTTAACGAAGTAGCAGATGCTCAAGGATTACCTAAGAATTCTGTTCAATTAATTGAATCAGTTGATAGAGAATTAGTAAAAGATATGATAAGAATGAACGAGTATATTGATGTCTTAATCCCTAGAGGTGGAAAAGGACTTAAACAGTTCATAATAGAAAATGCAACAATACCAGTAATTGAAACTGGTGCAGGAGTATGTCATGTATTTGTTGATGAAACAGGAGATTTATCAAAGGCATTACCAATTATAGAAAATGCAAAAATACAAAGACCAAGTACATGTAATTCAATAGAAACAGTATTACTTCATGAGAAAGTTGCTAATGCAATATTACCAGAGCTTACAGCAATGTTAATAGAAGATAAGGTGGAATTGAGATATGACTCAAAAGCACTAGAAATTGTTAGCTCTAATCCTGATAAAAAATATTCTGATTATGCTAAGCAAGTAAAATTAGCTACAGAAGAAGATTTTGGAGCAGAATATTTAGATATGATAATGTCTTTAAAAATAGTGAAAGATATAGATGAAGCTGTAGAATACATAAATGAACATAGCACACAACATTCGGACTCTATAATTACAGAAAATCTAGACAATGCAGAAAAATTCTTAAATGAGATAGATTCAGCAGCCGTATATTTAAATGCATCTACAAGATTTTCAGATGGTGGGGAATTTGGATA
>JAGOYM010000014.1:18608-20221 GCA_018059165.1 Leptotrichiaceae bacterium
AGTGTATTGTCTAAAATTGCAGAGGAAATAACACAAGATAAAATAATCATAACAATTGCAGCAGGATACTCAATATCTCAAGTTCAAGAAATAATAGGGAAAGATAAGAAAATAGTTAGAACAATGCCAAATACACCAGCACAAATATTAGAAGGAATGACAGCAGTATCTTTTAGTGGAACTATAACTACAAAAGATAAAGATATTGTTTTCGGCCTTTTAAATAGTTTTGGGAAAGCAGAAGAAATAGATGAAAAACTAATGCATGTATTTACTGCGATTAGTGGGTCATTACCAGCTTACGTTTATATGTTTATAGAGGCGCTAGCAGACGGTGGAGTGCTTGAAGGAATGCCTAGAGATAAGGCATACAAAATAATTGCGCAAGCAGTACAAGGGTCAGCAAAAATGGTTCTTGAAACAGGAAAACATCCAGGTGTTTTAAAAGATGAAGTTACATCACCTGGCGGAACAACAATAGAAGCACTAGAAATTTTAGAAAATGGAAATTTCAGAGGAACTATAATAAAAGCAGTTTCTGCGTGTACAGAAAAATCAAAAAGTCTAGGTAAGAAGTAGTAAATATTAAAATATATTTGCTTAATGATGTAAAGAGGTGGAATAATGGTAAATGGAAATAAGCAAGGGATAAAAGAATATATTCTTGACGAACTTGGGAAATTAGAAGATATAGTTACTGATAAAGGGGTTGTTGCGCATCCGGAAATCATAGATTTGATTGTTAAGACAACAAGTAAAATAAATAGAGAAATTAGTGTCGCAATAAATAGAAAAGGAAAAGTAATTGATATATCAATAGGTGACAGTAACACAGCGTCTCTTCCTAATATAGGAGAATCAAAAAATAGACTGTGTGGAATTAGGATAATACACACACATCCTAACTCTACGTCAAGGTTATCAAATGTGGACATATCAGCGCTGATAACGTTGAGATTAGATACAATGGTAGCAATTGGTATTGAAGATGGAGAAGTTAATGGTGTTTCATTTGGATTTTGTAAATTTATAAATGAAGAATTATCTTATGAAACAACAGTTCCTTTAGAATTAGATGTTGCACTAGAATATGATTTAACTCAAAAATTTGAACAAATAGAAAAAGAATTTAGAGATAATGAAATTGAAGAAGATAATATTGAAAAAGCTATAATTGTAGGAATAGACACAGACGAGAGCTTAGAAGAATTAAGAGAATTAGCAGATGCATGTGATATAAAAGTTGTAGAAAAAGTATTCCAGAAAAAAAATCAAACAGATAATGCATATTTTATCGGAAGTGGGAAAGTAAAAGAACTGGGCCTTTTGAAACAAGTGAAAAATGCAAATCTTATTATATTTGATGAAGAGTTATCGGGAATACAAGCAAAAAACTTAGAAGATTCATTAGGTTGTAGAGTAATAGATAGAACAGTCTTAATACTAGAAATATTTGCACGAAGAGCTAGAACGAGAGAAGCAAAAATTCAAGTTACTCTAGCTAGACTTAAATATGAAAATAGTAGGTTAATCGGGTATGGAACAATGCTATCAAGACAAGGTGGTGGCGGAAATACAAGAGGAGCAGGGGAACAAAAATTAGAACTAGATAA
>JAGOYM010000014.1:20321-24929 GCA_018059165.1 Leptotrichiaceae bacterium
TTCAAGTTACTCTAGCTAGACTTAAATATGAAAATAGTAGGTTAATCGGGTATGGAACAATGCTATCAAGACAAGGTGGTGGCGGAAATACAAGAGGAGCAGGGGAACAAAAATTAGAACTAGATAAGAGAAAAATAAGAGAAACAATACATATGTTAAAGGCAGAGTTAGAGAAAATACAAAAAACAAAAGATATTCAGAGATCTCAAAGAAATAAATCTGGAATCCCTAAAGTATCTTTAGTAGGATATACAAATGTAGGAAAATCAACGTTGAGAAACTTGCTAGTTGATTTGTATTCTGATGATAACTCAGTTCAAAAGGAACATGTATTGTCTCAAGATATGCTGTTTGCAACATTAGATACAACAGTACGAACGTTCCAATTACCAGATAAAAGAGTAGTTTCTTTGACGGATACAATAGGATTTATAAGAAAGCTTCCACATCACTTAGTGGAGTCATTTAAGTCAACACTTGATGAAGTAATATATTCTGATTTAATAATTCATGTTGTAGATGCAACGAGTGATACGGCTATAAGCCAAATTGTTGCAGTTGAACGTGTTTTAGGGGAACTTAAGTGTATGGATAAACCAATGTTTTTATTATTAAATAAATCTGATCTTGCAACAGAAAAACAATTGGAAGATTTAAAAAGAATATTTAAACATTATACAAGTATTGAGGTCAGTGCAGCGAAGCAAACAAATATAGATTTATTACTAAATACCATTATAGCGTTTATTCCACGTGAAGAAAAAGAATTAGAAATGCTAATACCATATGATAAAAGTACGTTAGTATCAAGTTTATATAAAAATTCACAAGTATTAGAAACTGAGCATTTGGAAAATGGAACAAAAATAAAAGCATTAGTAAGTGATGAGATTGCAGAAAAGTATAAAGAGTATATAATAAAATAATTTTTAAAGTTAAAAAGATAGAGGTCGAAGGTAGACAAACGAAAAAAATGTTATATAATATATTAAGACATGTTATTAATTAAGCATAGATGAAATAATAAAACTAGGAGAGTGATAAAATGTTAAAAGAAAAAATTACTAGAGAAATTCTAAACAAAGGGTATTCGGGAGAATTTTTGTACAGATTTGGTAAGAATTTTGGTAACTTATATGACAATTTTGAGAAACTATACGGCGATAAACCAGGGTTTGAAGAACATGTTTATCAATTGGTTAATCAAATCTATAATTCTTATGAAACTAGAAAAGAAGACCTTAAAGTGATTGATAGAAAAAGAGAAGATAACCCATCATGGTACATGGGAAATGATATCGTTGGGACAATGATCTATACTGATAGATATAACAAAGATTTAAAAGGATTTACTAAAAAAATTGATCATTTGAAAGATATGGGAATAAATTATGTACATTTAATGCCTTTATTAGATATGTCAGATGATGAAAATGATGGTGGATATGCAGTTAAAGATTTTAAGAAAGTATATCATAAATTTGGAACAACTGAAGATTTAATAGAAGTAGCAGATGAATTACATAAAAGAGATATGTTAATGGAGTTAGATATAGTATTAAATCATACTGCAGATATACATGAATGGGCAATGAAAGCTAAACAAGGCGATCCCAAATATATTAATTATTACTATTTTTATGATAACAGAGAAATACCTGATGAATTCGAAAGAACATTACCAGAAGTATTTCCTGATACAGCACCTGGAAACTTTACATATGTTCCAGAGTTAGACAAATGGGTTATGAGCATGTTCTATAGATACCAATGGGATCTAAACTATACAAACCCTGAAGTATTCGTTGACATGATAGATATAATTTCAGGAATCGCAAATTTTGGAATGGACATACTAAGATTAGATGCAGTTCCATTTTTATGGAAAAAAATAGGAACAATTAGTAGAAATGAAGAACAAGCACATATAATATTGAGAGCTATGAAAGCTGCAATGAGAATGATTGCTCCAGGTGTTCTATTTAAAGCTGAAGCAATAGTTGAGCCATATGAAATAGTTAGATATTTAGGAGAAGGAAAATATGATGAATGTGAGATAGCGTATAATGCTTCATTCATGGTATTTTTATGGGATGCAATAGCAACTAGAAATGCAAGAATAGTTAGAACAGGGCTAAATAACATGGCAAGATTACCAAAAGGAACAACTTGGATTAATTATGTTAGATGCCATGATGATATTGGATTAGGTCACGATAACAACGATATTTACCAAGTGGGGTACACGCCAGAAGCACATAGAAAATATTTAATTGATTTCTTTGTAGGTAGATTACCTGAATCATTTGCACAAGGTGTAACATTTATGGAAAATCCTAAAACAGGGGATGCGAGAATTTCTGGAACATTAGCAGCATTGACAGGACTTGAAAAAGGAGTTAAAGAAAACAATTCAGAACTTATAAATGATGGATTATCAAGAATCAAATTACTTCACACAGCAATAATGTGTTTAGGTGGAATACCATTAATCTATTATGGAGATGAAGTAGGGCACTTTAATAATTATGGATACAAAGATGTAGTAACAGAACAAATGGATAGCAGATGGATTCATAGACCAGTTATTGACTGGGATAAAATGGCTAAAAAAGATGTACAAGGAACAGTTGAATATGAAATTTACCAAAGTCTAAAAAGCGTAATTAAAAAAAGAAGTGAATTACCAGAATTCACAAATGAAAATGATTTCGAAATATTGGATTATTCGCATGATAAAATCTTTAGTTTCATAAGACAAAAAGGAAATGATAAAACAGTTGTTCTTATAAACTTTAGTGAAAATGGTGAATCGATTGCACTAAATGTATTAGATAGATTAGGAGTTGCACCTAATGGATATTATGACTATTTAACAGGAGAGTTTTTAAACATAACAAATAGTTCTATCCACATGAATAAACTTTCAATCTTATGGGTAAAAGTAAAATAATAAATATGAATAAATTAAATATAAAAAAATACTTTTTCTATACCTTGTTTGGTGTAGCAGTAGGGCTAATAGTAGGAGTATTAGATACATTATTTGGAATAGGGTTAATAAAGATATCTGAAGCAAGAAATAAAATGATGCCAATAATAGCTATATTTTTACCTTTTGCAGGATTACTAATTCTTATAATGTATAAAAAAATTGGGAAGAATTCAATAAAAGGAATGAACTTAGTGTTTTCTGTAGCACATGATGTAAAAGATGAAGAGATACCAAAAAGATTGATACCTTTGGTTATGATAGGAACATGGATAACGCATCTATTTGGAGGATCAGCTGGCCGTGAAGGTGTTGCTGTACAGATAGGAGCAACATTTTCACATACATTTGGAAAATATTTATCAAAGTATATTGATCTAAGTTCAGCAAAAGAAAAAAAGATAATAATATCAACAGGAATGGCAGCAGGATTTGCAGGATTATTTGGGACACCTATGGCAGCAACAATATTCGCATTGGAAGTATTGGCATTTGGAGTTGTAGAGTACACAGCGTTGTTTCCAGCATTAATTGCAGCATTTACAGCGTATGCAGTATCAACTATGCTTGGGTTACCGCATTTTCATGTAGATATAAATATGCTCCCTGAAATGAATGTTAAGAACGTTGCATTAGTAGTTATAGCAGCAATCTGTTTTAGTCTAACAGGAATGCTTTTTGCGATTTTGCTGAAGTATTTCAAAGGGAAAGCAGAAATGATATTTAAAGCTCCACTAAAAAGGATATTTTTTGGAGGAATTCTAGTAGCGATACTTGTAATTTTGTTATGGAATGGAAGATATAGTGGACTTGGAACAAATTTAATCGATAGTTCGTTTGGAATTGGAGCAGGAAAGATCTATTATTATGACTGGATACTGAAAATTTTACTAACAGTACTAACATTATCAATTGGATTTCAAGGTGGGGAAGTGACTCCGCTATTTGCGATAGGTGCATCATTAGGATTCCTTATAGCAGGGCTATTAGGGTTGCCTGTAATGTTTCTAGCAGCAATAGGTTATGCAACTGTTTTTGGTGCTGCAACAAATACATTTTTAGCATCATTTTTGATAGGTATAGAAATTTTTGGATATAAAATGGCACCATTTTTATTTATTGCATGTGCAATTTCATATATATTCAGTGGTGAAATAAGTATATATTCAAAACAAAAAAAGATTAATGCAAAAATATAAATTATAAAAAGAACCTCTATACATTGAAAATTCAGTATAGAGGTTTTTTATTGACATATTATTTTTTAAATATTTCAAGTTTTCCAGAGATGAATTCTATATTTACATCATCATTGTATCCTTCTTCACCATCTATGCTAATAGAAATATTTTCAGATATTTTTTCTATTTTACAAGTTTTAGAAGTCAAAGTTCTAATATTATTATTGTTAACTAGATTATTATTTATGAAGTCAACTAGTATATTAGGCAGTTCGAGAGGATTATTTATATTTTTAACAATTAGGATGTTCATTAGACCATCAT
The DNA here is from genome assembly GCA_018059165.1 of Leptotrichiaceae bacterium. Classification (GTDB taxonomy): domain Bacteria; phylum Fusobacteriota; class Fusobacteriia; order Fusobacteriales; family Leptotrichiaceae; genus JAGOYM01. Next base: position 24,819 of record JAGOYM010000014.1, read on the forward strand.
TAATGTCAGCATTATCTATTACTGTGCCAAATCCACCGACACTCTTTCCATTCAATATTAAAAATAAAATAGACTCTTCTTCAATTACTTCATTGTTATCCAAAGTAAGAT
>JAGOYM010000049.1 GCA_018059165.1 Leptotrichiaceae bacterium
TTCTTCCAATCTCTTAATGTTAATGGTTCTTTTTGTGTTAAATTAGCTTTCATTTTAAAGCTTGTCTTAGGTAAATTTAGTGACCCTGCATAATCTACTTTTTCAACATTTTGTTCATCTGACATTTTATTTCCTCCGTTTTCTTTCACTTATATTTATCATTTCTTCTATTTAATCTATTTTTATAATACGATACTTCCTATAAATACTAGTATACCTAATATTGTTGCATACACTAATGCATACTTCAATGTTGTTCTTAGCATTTCTCCTTCTTTTCCAATAAGTCCTACTGTAGATGCTGCTATTGCTATATTCTGTGGTGAAATCATTTTACCACCAGTTGCTCCAGCTGTATTTGATGCAACAAATAACTCTTTCAATGGTGTATAACCATGCTTAATTCCTTCTGCAACATTACCTTGTAGTTCTCCAAATAATAAATTTGAAGACAAATCACTTCCTGTAACGAATGTTCCGATTGTTCCTAATAATGGTGATATTAAAGGGAATTTTGTTCCCATTAATGCTACTAATCCCGTTGCGATACTTGCAATCATTCCACTATGTTTCATAACAGTTGATAACGCTACTATTCCCATTATTACAGTTATTGATCCCATTTTACCTTTTACTGTTTTCTTGAATACTTCTAGCATATCTTTTGCATTTGATCTTTGGAAGTATCCTGCAATAACTGTTGCTATTATAATAGGAACCCCTGGTGCAAGTATCCACTTAAATGTTTGTGCTCCTGGTACTTTGAACCAATCCGCGTGACCAAATGAAAAGTCTATCTTCGTAACTGTTGTCTCTGCCAACATCCCATGAATACCTGCTACAACTGGACTTGTTCCTACAATAAGTATTACCATTAATATATATGGCGACCATGCTCTTAATGCTTCAATTGCACCAACTGGGTCTTTTTCAGAATTTTCATCTTTAATGAATATTTTTATAGCTATTATCATAAATACCATTGCAAGTAAACTTGAAATTATTGTTGGAAGCTCTGCTCCCGCTACTTTTGCTATAACCAATTGTGTCGAATACGCAATTATTGATGCTATTATTACTGGTATTATTCCTCCATCAAAAGGTTTAGATCCTTCTTTTCTTTCCCCATTTGCCAAATGAGTAAGCACTACTGGTATCATTGTCATAATAACGAATAATAATAACGTTATGAAGAAACTTACATTTTTTGGATCTAAATTCATCATACTTGATATTGTTGTTACTGGTAATCCTACCGTTCCAAATGCTGTTGGTGTTGTATTTGCAATTAAACAAATAATTGCTGCTCTCATTGGAGTAAATCCTAACGAAACCATTATTGCCGCTGGAATAGCAACTGCTGTACCATATCCTGCAACACCTTCTATAAATCCACCGAATCCCCATGCAAGCAACAATGCTTGTGCACGTCTATCATTTGTAATATTCCCTAACATTTTTTTTATTACATTTATTTCTCCAGTTTTTACTGATAATTCATATGCAAATATTGCTGCAATTACAACTATCCCTATTGGCATCCATGCAACTGCAAATCCTTCTGCAATTGAGCCTAATATTCCACCTACTGGCATTCTCCATTCTTTAACAATCAAACTAAGTAGCACTGCTACACCTAAACTTGTGTATGCACTTATTGTTGGCGATAATTTAAATACTGCTAACATTATTAAAAAAAGTACTATTGGTATTAACCCTATTAAAAACAAACTCATTTTTCTCCTCCTAAAATATAATCTACATTCCTTTTCTTGTAAGTCCTACTCTTCCTCGTTCTTTATCAAGTGATAATATTTTAACTTTGATTATCTGTCCAACTGATAATACTTTTGTTGGATCCGAAACAAATCTATCTGCTATTTCAGAAACATGTATTAATGCATCATTTTTTAATCCTATGTCTACAAATGCTCCGAATTTCGCAACATTTCTAACTGTACCCTCAAGAACCATTCCTTCTTGTAAATCATTCATATTTAATATATCTGATCTTAAAAGTGGTTTTTCAAAATCATCTCTCGGATCTCTTCTATCTTTTAATAGTGCATTATACACATCTTTTGTTGTTTCAGTTCCATATTCATTCTCTTTTATAAAACTCTCTAGATTTATTAATGCTAACTTCTGTCTTACTATTTCTCTATCTTCATTCATATCTTTAACTTTACAACCAGCTACTTCAAGTAATTTTTGTGCTATGTGATATGATTCCGGATGAATTATCGTATTGTCTAATGGATTCTTGCTGTCAGGAACAACAACAAACCCTGCCATTTGTTCAAATGCCTTATCTCCAAGTCCTTTTACTTTCTTTAAGTGTTTTCTATCTTTAAAGTCCCCATTTTCTTGTCTGTAATCAACCAAATTCTTCGCAACATTTTTCTTAATTCCTGATACGAAACTTAACAGTGCCCAAGATGCTGTATTAATATTAACTCCTACAGTATTAACAACATGTTCTATTGTATTTTCTAACGTTTCATTTAATTTTTTTTGATTTACATCATGTTGATACATTCCAACACCAATAGATTTAGGATCTATCTTAACTAACTCAGCCATTGGATCTTGAATTCTCCTAGCAATTGATATTGCACCTCTTGCTGTAACATCTAATTTTGGAAATTCTTCTGCCGCAATTTTAGATGCTGAATACACTGATGCCCCTGCTTCGCTTACAATTAAATATGAAACTTTTTTCTTAGCATCTTTTATTAATGCAGCTACAAAACTTTCCGTTTCTCTCGATGCAGTCCCATTTCCTATTGCAATTATATCTATATCGTATTTTTCAATATAACCTAATATTTTTCGTTTTGCATCTTCTAGTTGTCTAGGATTATGCATTTCTCCTACTAAAAACAGTACATCATCAACTTCATAGAATCCTTCTTTATTTATAACTACTGTTTTACAACCTGTTCTATATCCTGGATCGAGTCCTAATATTGCTTTTTTTGCTAGTGGTGGTTGTAATAATAAATTCTCTAAGTTGTCCGCAAATATATTAATAGCCTCTTCTTCAGCTTTTTCAGTATATATATTTCTAACTTCATTTTTTATAGATGGGTATGCCAATCTATCTAATGAATCTTGAATCACATTTCTAAAGAAATCTGACATTCTCTTATTTTTTACAATATCTAAAATGAAATTTGTTATATATTCTTGAGTTCTTTCATCTAATTCTATATCAGCTTTTAGTATCTTTTCGTTTTCTCCTCTGTTTAATGCTAATATTCTATGAGATGCAGCTCTTGATAAAGGCTCTGAATATTGATAATAATCTTGATATACACCTTTAACATCTGTCGATTTGTTCTTTTCTATAACTTTTGATGCCAATGTTCCAAACTTTGAAATTCTCTCTCTTAAAAATTCTCTTACTTTTATATTTTCAGATAATTCTTGAGCAATAATTAAATGTACACCTTCTATAGCTACTTCAACGCTTGGAACATCTTCATTTATATATTTATTTGCTTCCTCTTTAAGCATTTCCATTGTTGTTGTCTCTTGTTGTGCAAATATTGATAAAGGCTCCAATCCGTGATCTTTTGCTATATCTGCCTTTGTCTTTTTCTTTTTCTTATATGGTAAGTATAAATCTTCAACTACTTGTAATTTTATTGCATTTAATATGCTATTTTTAAGCTCTTCTGTTAACTTCCCTTGTTCTTCTATATTTTTCAAAACTTCTTCTTTTCTCTTTTCGAGATTCCTATAATAAGTTACTTTTTCAATAATATCTCTTATTTGTTCTTCATCTAAGTTACCTGTCACTTCTTTCCTATAACGTGCAATAAATGGTACTGTTGCTCCATCATCAAATAGCCCAATTGTACTCTTAACCTGTGTTTCTTTTAATTTAAGCTCATTTGCTGTAAATTTCAAAATCTCCAATTTTATAGCCTCCATGCATCAAAATATGTTAAATTGTAACATAATTTCAACAAAATTCCTAGATTCAAAATTCTAGTTTGGCGTATTCTTTCTATTAATAAATTATTTCATCTTTTAAATTTAAAATTTTTATTTAATTATCATAATTTTACATTGTAATAATCTCTTGATTATGATAATATTATCTAAGTTATTTTTATAATTAAGGAGGTTAAAATGTTCAAATTCAAAAATATTTTTTTATCTGTGTTATTATTTTCATTTATTGCATCTATTAATAGTTTTAGTGAGACGATTGATGTAAAAGATATTCACGAGCAAACTGTAAAAAATGTTGATAGACACTTCTATCAAGGTCAAGTCTTAAATGGGACATATGATGTTATTATTAAGGATCCTACTAAATTAACTTTCAATAGTAATATCTGTGATAATCCAATGTCTACTGTTAAAACTGTACACGTAGAATTCGTTAATGGTATTATAAATTATCGTACTATTCAATGCTATTCATATAGCAATTCTTTATTATTCGAAACTGTTAACAATCTTGATTCAACTTTTACAGCTAAGAGTTACGATACTTCTTCTAGACTGAGAAGAGTTTTTAATTATGATAGTTCATTCTCTTTAACTAATATTTCTACTTTTTATCTATCAGGTGAACTTTTTGAATTTACTTCATACGATAATAAAAACAAGCTTATTGTCACGACAGAATATAACAAAGATAAGAGTGTTAAAAAAATCAAGACTTTTAAGAAAAGTGTATAAAGATGATCAATTAGTTGGAGAAATCTTTTATGTATATGGATCAAAGAAATCATTTAAATATTACTTTCCTAATGGAGTAATAAGTGAAACACTTGAAAAATCAACTTACAGAAAATACAATGATAAAGGCGTTTTAGTTATTGAAAATTTATACGGGGAATACATTAAAAAATACAATGATAAAGGCGTATTAATTATTGAAGATTTATATGGGAAATATCTTAAAGAATATTATGACAATGGTAATCTTAAATTATCAAAAGCTTTTAAAAAATCTAGAGAAAATGGAATAACTCTTGATTATTATGAAAATGGAGCCTTAAAATCATCAAGAACATTTAAAGATGGTCTTTTGAATGGCGAATCTACTTTTTATAATGAAGATGGAACCATTTTAAAAAAAGAAATCTATTCTAAAGGGATGAAAAAATAAAATATAAAAGGAGTATCAATTATGAAAAAAATTATAACTGCAGTAGTTCTTATATTAACTTTAACTATAAGTATTAATGCATTCTCAAAAGAAAAGAAGCAATCGAAACAAACAACAGCAGGCTCTGAGGATAATAACCCTATTGGAATGTATCCACCTGATTTTTTAACAATCAATGGCGGAGCTAGAGTTGATGGTGGTCTTTTAGATTTACTTAGTAAAAAAGGGAGAGATTCTCAAGCAAGAAGCTTTAAAATAACAGGGTATAATATTTCTGGAAAAATTGATATCGCTTATGACTTCTATAATTATTTTAACAAAGTAATAGTTATTGATAATGATTATATGAAGAAATTAGAAGTATTCGCTGATCTCACAACTACAGAAAAAGAATCACTTTTAGATGAAATATCTGCAAACTTCATAAAAAATTGGGACAAAAAAACTGTTAAGTCTGTAATAAGTAATAAAACAGATAAAACTTTCAATAACCGAACAAAAAAGAACGCATATTTTTATGATGATGTTGAGCATAAACTTTTTTTCAATGAGGATTTAGCTGATTTTACAGATACTAAAAAAATTATAGAGGCTCTTGCTTATGCTAACTTTGATTATTTCTTATTTTATAATAAAGAAGACTGGAAAAGTTGGGATTTAGCATATTTAGAAGCATGGAAAAGTCAAAACAAAAACATTAAACAAAAAACAGAACTAGAAGGGGAAGTTGTAGAGGATACACCAGAAACAACTACTCCTGTTAAATAATTAAGTTAAGTAACATAAAAAGGACTCTTAAAGCTATGCTCAAGAGTCCTTTTATTTATTTCATTATATTATCTCTGTCCTATTCATACCATGTTGTACAAACAGCAGCAACTACACGACAATCATCTTCTCCACAATATCCATTTGCTGTTGTCCCTGCAGTGTATGAACTTCTTGATGTTCCCCATGCATAAGCTCCCGTACTTGGTGACCATGAAACTGATCCGCATTGATTAGAAAACCAAACTGCAACAACGCAATTCCCATCACAACTATTTAATGCAGAACCCTCTGCTCCGCCTCTTGTTGAATAATCCCAAGAATATCCTGTCGCTCCAGTATCTGGATCTATTGCTATTGATCCATAATAGTTATCATAATAATCACTGTATGTATTTGCAAACATAAAAACGAATGTCAAAAACAATAATATCCTTCTAATTTTCATATTAATCATCCTACTTTTCTTTTACTTCCAATACTAACGTTTGTCCTGCAACTGATGTTCCAGAAGAAACTTTTTCTAATCCTGCATAATCTTCATAGTTAGATATTATTACAGGTGTTTGAACTGATTTTGCATTTGCTTTAAGGAATTCATAATCATATCTAATTAATGGTGTCCCTTGTTTTACTGTAGCACCTTCTTGAACTAATCTTTCAAATCCTTTTCCTTCTAATTGTACTGTATCTATTCCGAAGTGAACAAATAATTCTATTCCCCCAGGAGTTACTATACTAAAAGCATGATTTGTATCAAATATTTTCTCTACTACACCATCTGCAGGTGCTAACATTTCTCCAGAACCTGTAGGAACTATTGCAATTCCGTCTCCAACCATTTTTTCAGCAAAAACAGCATCGTCTACATTTTCCAAAGCCATTATTTCTCCTGAAATTGGTGCTATAATTTTCCCATTAAATTCTTTTACTTCTTCCTCTTTTTTCTTTAAAAAATCAAATAAACCCATTTTTCTACCTCCGCTAAATATTATATTTTTTCTATACAATATATATATAACACAAGAAATGCTATTAGTCAAATTCATTTGATACATTTTGATTTTTTACACCCAACTTTCTTGTATTATCTCTCCTTGTAAGCCAACTGTAATAGCTTTGATTGGCACATTCCTATTTGCTCTATTAACTGCCTCTTTTGCTAACCTTAACAATGAGCTACAGCAAGGAACTTCCATTATCATACATGTTATCGTATTAATCTTACTCTCATCAATCATTGCTACTAATTTTTCTATATAACTTTCCTGTGAACTATCGAGTTTAGGGCACGCAATTGCTAACGTCTTATTTTTTAAATATCCTGAATGAAAATTCCCCATTGCAAATGCAACACAATCAGCGGCTAATAATAAATCAGCATTCTCAAAATAAGGAGCATGAGGTGATAGTAAATGTAGTTGAACTGGCCATTGTCTTAATTGTGAACGTGTATCCCCTGACTCTGTACTCCCTTTAGACTCTTCTTCACCAAATACCATCGCTTTTGATCCAGGACATCCGCCACCTTGATGTTTTACTTCTATTTCTTCTGGTTTTTCTTTTCTTATTGGATTTTCTATTCCCATCTCTTCTAGCACATCTACTGCCTCTTCATACCATTTCACACCATTATGATCCATCAAATGTTGTAAATGTGCTTTTATTGTATTCTCCCCTGCTGGAATTATATTTTCTAACATTACTTTTCTTTCATCATAAGCTTCGGCTTCTCTTTGTTCTATTTTCATAGCGTCGAATGGACAATGACCAACACAAGCCCCCAAACCATCACAATACAGATCACTGATTAATCTCGCTTTACCATCTATTATTTGAAGTGCTCCTTCTTTACAACTAGGAATACAGACACCACATCCCGTGCATTTCTCTTCATCTATAACAATTATATCTCTCTTCATTTTTATTTCCTCCAGTGTGTAATTTTATCTTTCTATTATAATACATTCTAATATATTTTTCTGAAAAAATATGTAACAATTGTTACATAGGAAAAAAAATCTTGAATTGTCACTTATTATATGTTACAATGAGTTTCGAATGTATTAAAGGAGGTGACGTTTTATGCAAATATGTGAAGTTTTTGGAAAGAAAACAGGACATGGAAATTCAGTGAGTCATTCACACAGAGCCACTAAAAGAATCTGGAGACCTAATCTACAAGTTATGAAATTAAATGTTGATGGATCTGAATTAAAAGTAAGAGTTTGTACTAAAGCTATGAAAACATTAAAAGGGAAAAACCCTGAGCAAGTTAAAAAACTTTTATTAGAAAATAAAGGTAATTTAAGTGCTAGGCTTTCAAAAGTTTTATTTTCTGCAAAATAGGAAGAGTAAGTTTGGCCAAACTTACTTTTTTTCTATTTTGCCAATAAAAAATGACACCTCAAAGTGTCATTTTTTT
>JAGOYM010000050.1:0-2907 GCA_018059165.1 Leptotrichiaceae bacterium
TCATCAATATCTTTAAATTCTTCATTTTTTTCTTTTTCTTCCGACTCTAGTGTTTCGTATGCAAGGCTTATCGTTTCTCTATCTAGTCCTCTGTTTATTAGTTCTATAATTATTCTTTGTCTTCCGTATTTTCTATTTCTAATAAAGTTCGCACCATAGTCAACATCATTAATATATCCCAGTCTCTCTAATTTATCCACAGCTTTAATCACAGCATTTTTATTAAAAAACTTTTCATCTAACTTATTTTTTAACCCTTTTTTTGTTCTATCTTTTAAAGATAGCAAAAAAGCTCCTTTTACAAAAGCTGCTTCATAGCATATTTCATTATATTTTAGTGTAATATCATCTCCTGCTTTTAAAGTAAACTGTCTTTTTATCTCTGGTGATATATCTATTATTTCATCATCATTCTCAAAATATATTTTATTCTTCTGTATTTTTAATATCTTCTTCATCTTCATCACTTGCTATTATTGGTATGATAATCTTCATCACATCTGCTTCTATTCTTCCATACAACTCTGTATTTTCTGCCAAAGATTTTTCTACATTTACTCTACCTTGTCCTAATCTTTCTTCACCGTAACTAAACCATGCACCACTTTTTGCAACTATATCATTTGCAATTGCAATATCCATAATTTCACCAATCTTTGATATCCCAGTTCCATACATTATATTAAATCTTGCTTCTTTAAACGGTGGTGCAACTTTATTTTTTGTCACTTTTACTAAAACTTCATTCCCGATTGCCTCATCACCTTGTTTTACTGATCCTATTCTTTTAACTTCCATTCTGACTGTTGAGAAGAATTTCAGAGCTCTTCCTCCTGATGTTGTTGTTTGAACTCCAGGTGTAAATGAGAATCCTCCTATTTTCTCTCTTATTTGATTTATAAATACCATAGAACAATTTGATTTTGAGATACTTCCAGTTAGTTTTCTTAATGCTTTAGACATTAATCTAGCTTGAAGACCCATTTGTTGATCTCCCATTTCTCCATCTATCTCTGCTTTTGGAACCAATGCTGCAACTGAATCTATGACAACTACATCTAGTGCTCCACTTCTTATAAGCATATCCGCTATCTCAAGTGCTTGTTCTCCTGTATCTGGTTGTGATATCAATAACTCATCAATATTTACTCCCAATGCTTTTGCATAAACTGGATCTAGAGCATGCTCCGCATCTATAAATGCTGCTATTCCACCCGCTTTTTGTGCTTCTGCTATAATATGTAATGCTATTGTAGTTTTTCCTGATGATTCTGCACCATATACTTCTATTATTCTTCCTCTAGGAACTCCACCGATACCAAGCGCTATATCTAAGTTTAAACTTCCTGTAGATATGACTTGTACATTCATTTTATGGTTTTCTCCTAGTTTCATTATTGAACCTTCACCATACTCTTTTTGAATTTGTTTCATTGCTAAATCAAGTGATTTATCTTTTTCAGTCATCATTTTAGTTTCTTTTACTTCTTCTGTTTTTTTCCTAGCCATTTCTTATTTCTCCTTTCATTTCTATCCCCTTTTTTTATAGTTTTAGAGTTTCTACTCTATCCTCAATTAACTTTTCACCCCCTTATTCTTTGTAGTTATTATACCATAAATTTTGTTTAATAAAAAACAAAAAAAGAAGTTCTATAAATTTTTTTATAAAACTTCTTTCAATTTTTACTTAGCTGTTGTATTTCCTTTTGCTTCGTCTTCTTTTATTTGTTGTAAAATTTCATCTGCTTCTTTTACACCATTTTTAGATGCTTCATTTAATAAATCCTTTGCTTCAAGAATTTTCCCTACATTGTAATAAACTATTGCCAACGTCACTTTTGATGAGTTATCTTTATCCTCATTTATCGCTTTTCTTAAATATTTCTCTGCCAAATTGATATTTCCTGCTTGTGCAAAATAGATACCTAAATTTTTATTAACTGCAATTGGTTGGATTGTTTTTATTTCAAAAATAATTCTTGTTACAGAATTTTGATCATTTTTAGTTTCGTATAATTCCAGTAATAAGACTCTAGCTTCTAAATTTTTAGAATTCACAACTATTACTTTTTTTAAAGTTTCTTCTGCTTTATCATAATTTTGTGTATCTAGATAGAAAATTCCTAATATTTTCAATGCCCCTTCATCTTTCCATTCAGTTTTATCATTCATCATAATAAAATATTTTTCTGCTTCTACCTTATTATTATTTGTCATTGCAATTTGTCCAAGTCTATAAGCTGTTTCTACAACTTGATTTGATGTAGAGTTTTTTAATGCTTCTGAAAAATAACTTTGAGCTTTTTCAAAATCATTTTTTGTTATATAGTATTCTCCTAGATTATTATTTAATGCTGTTATTTGCTCTTTTTCAAGAATCTGCATTACTGATTTATATTTAGTGTCTGCTTTAGTTCCCTGGTTTGTTTCAAGATAATATACAATTAAATCTGTTAAATATCCAGGATCTTTATTCAAAGTTCTTCTATTTACCTCTAACAAGTATTTCTCTGCATTAGTTAAATCTTTTTCTTGAAAATATACATTTGCTAGTCTATAAAGTGATTCTAATGCTTCAGGCGTTGTATTTGTTGAATCACTCACTGCTGCTAACAAATATTTTTTTGCTGTTGCATAATCTTGTTTTGATCCATAATATGAACCCAACTGATAGTTTGACCGTACCGCATATTCTTTATCTGTTCCTTTTGCTATTTTATCTAAAGCTTGGATACTTTCATCGTATTTCTTATCTTGTGCTAATTTTTGAGCAGCCTCATAGTCTTCTTTTACTCCTGCAAAACCTAAACTTGCGATTGTCAATATAAGTATAAGTATAGTTTTTTTCATTTTTCCTCCTAATTTTTTAGTAAACGAGTAGTTCTTTATTTAATAATTTTCCTTTTC
>JAGOYM010000050.1:3007-8307 GCA_018059165.1 Leptotrichiaceae bacterium
CTGATTTTAGTATTTTTATATCTTTTTTATCTGAATTTTTCTCAACTTTTTCATTTTTTACACTTTCGTATTTAGCTGTAACTGGATTCATACTAAAACTTAAACATCCTATTATCAACAGCGAGAATAATAATTTTATCTTCATAACACTCTCCACTTCTATTCAAAATAATTATACGCTACTGATTACTTTCTCAAATCTTGTACTAATTCTGTTTTTGACGCTGTTTTCTCATCAACATTTTTTATTATTCTTGCAGGCATACCAGCAACTACAACTCCTTCTGGTACATTTTCAGTTACAACTGCTCCAGCTGCTACAACTGATCCTTTTCCAACTCTAACACCTTCTAATACTACTGCATTTGCTCCTACAATAACATTATCTTCTATTATTACTGGATCTGCTGATGGTGGTTCTATAACTCCTGCAATTACCGATCCTGCTCCGATATGACAATTTTTACCTACTTTTGCTCTTCCTCCAAGTACAACATTCATATCTATCATAGTTCCATCGCCTATTTCAGCTCCTATATTTATAACTGCACCCATCATTATTATTGCTTTACTTCCTATTATAACTTTATCTCTTATTAGTGCTCCTGGCTCTATTCTTGCATCTATATTTTTTATATCCAATAATGGAACTCCAGAATTTCTTCTATCATTCTCATAGTAATAATTTACAATTCCATTCTCATTTATTATTTTTTGAACTGTTTCCCAGTCTCCTATTACTATTTTCAATCCATCTTTACCTATAACTTTTGCATCATAAGCATTCTTTATTTCCTCATCTGTAAACATTTTCACAGGTGTTGTTTTCTTTGCATTTGAAATGAATTGTATTATCTCCATTGATTTTTCTAATTCTGTCATTTTGTATCCTCCATAAATTTATTTGTTCTAATTATTTATATTTAAAATATCTTTCATCAAATATAACCCACTTGGTTTATTTGTTAATGATAATATTGCTTTTACTGCTCCGTCAGCAAATATTTTTCTTGATAGTGCTTCATGTTTAATTTCTATTATTTCATCTCCACTAGAAAAAATTACGGTATGTTCGCCAACTATATTTCCTGCTCTTATTGCATGTACCCCAATTTCATTTTTTTCTCTTTTTTTATTTCCTTCACGCCCATACACAAAATTTTTCTTTTCTGAGAAGCTTTCATTTATAACTTCTAAAAGTGTTACTGCAGTACCACTAGGTGCATCTATTTTTCTATTATGATGCTTTTCAATTAATTCTATATCAAAATCTGCTAATAATTTTGTCGCATAAGAAACTATTTGGTTCATTATGTTTACTCCTAGTGACGTATTTGTTGCTTTTAATATTGCTATTTTTTTAGATGCTTCCTCTATCTTAAGTTTCTGCTCATCTGTATGACCTGTTGTTGCTATTACTAAAGGGCTATTTATCTCAATCGCATATTTTAAGATTTCTTCTGTTAAACTAAAATGTGAAAAATCAATTATTCCATCGATCTTATTAACTATTTCTTTCAAATCTTTATAATTTCCATTTCCTAATGGGTCATACATTCCAACACACTTGTGGTTTGAACTTTCTATTGATTCTTTTACAAAAGATGCCATTACACCTGCTCCACACACCAATATATTCATAATAAAACACTATTCTCCGTTCTTATAAAACTTAAATTTTATTTCTTCAAAGTAATTTTAGCATTTTATCTTTAAAATATCAATCTTATCTAATCAATACAGCATATTGTAGTCTTAATTGCTTTGTTTAAACTTTTCACATTCTTAGAAAAAACTTTGCTGTTATTAAAAAGAATAACGCTAGAAAGGAAATCTAGCGTTACTTTAAATTCTTTATTTTGAATTTTTATTTATTTACCTTTGATGAACCAATATATGATGACCCCAAAGATGATGATCCTAAAAATGACGACCCACCCCAGTCACCTGGATTAGAAATATATTCTTCTATAATTCCAGTTTCTGATGATCCGAATGTTACTAATCTTCTAATTACTCCACCATCTATATAATCTTCTTTTCCTACCATCTTCGCTTCATCAGAAGTTACTGCTTCATATTTCAACAATTCTCTATTACTCGGACTTTCAATTACAGTTAGCCATTTCAACTCAAAGTCATTAGAAACTGTATCGTTAGGAGCTATAGCTTGCGTTGAGTGTGCAATTTCTATAAAGTTCCCATACACATCCTCATAACCAATTAATGCTTCATAAGACTCATTTGCATCTATCTCATTTATGTAATGTGATCCTATTCTTTCATGTCTTATTATTTTTTTATGCTCGTGACCATTTTTCATTAATTTAATTACCACATTATCAACTATATGATTTTCTTCTGATAATCTTTTAAATGTGTCATCTCTTATTTCCCAATAAGCAAATAATGTTGTTGTATTTTTAGGCATTAAAACAATTTCATCAACAAAATATGAAGTTGGTAATGGGGCTCTATCAAAATAGATATCTTCTTCTATTTCTTTTAAAGCTCCTTCTCCTAAAGCAAATTTAGAGTTTTCAATCTCTGTTTCTAATTCTCTTCTTTTTATTGATCCTAGACTTAATCCTTCATAATCAAAATTAATATTTCTAAACTCATCTTTTTTAAATCTGTATCTTTTTTTGAATTTTCTCATCATTTTTTTGTTTACAAAATTTCTATAGAAACTTCTCGGTCTAAAATTCCAAGCCATCATTTTATCAAACTCTAATTCTTCAGATAATGTAGCTTTTTCTACCTTAATTGGTGTTTCTATTGCCTTTTCTTCTGGAGCTTGTATTTTTTCTACAATTTTTTCTTCTTCTAATAAATATCCAATTGCTTGTAATTTTTCAATTGTTTTCTCTCTAGAAAATTTTAAATTTAAAGGGATTTTCTCTGTTTTTGCCATTTCAATTATTTCTTTATCTGTCATACTATTCAAATATTTCATAACGACCTCCATCTAAATAAACTCTAACTCTAGATAACTCCTATGTTTCAATACTTCTTATCTTATAAGATAATTATACCACATTTTTTTTGATTTGATGATTTATTTTTTGATATTTTTTGTAGATGTCGCATCTAAGCTAATCTCATTCCTTGTTTCAATATTTTTTTCTAAAAAATGATATGCCGCACATCCTATCATTGCCGCATTGTCTGTGCAGTATTCATACTTTGGAAAAACTACTTCAATGCTATCTGATGAAAATTCTTCTTGAAACTTTTCTCTAAGTCTTTTGTTAGCAGAGACACCACCTGCAACCATAATTGTATTAACGTCATTGTTTTCAATAACTTTTCTTATTTTTTGTGCTAACGTTTCTACTATTGATTCTTGAAATGATTTTGCAATATTTTCTTTATTTATTGAATTTCCTTTCATTGTTTCATTATTGATATAATTTGTAACATATGTTTTAATCCCACTAAAACTGAAATTGTAGCCACTTATATTTGCTTTGGGTATTTTCAAATCATTTTGCCCAGTACTTGCTAACTTATCTATTTCAGGTCCACCTGGATATCTAAGCCCTAATACTCTAGCTACTTTATCATATGCTTCCCCAACTGCATCATCTAATGTTTCACCTAGCAACTTTACTTGAAACATTTTATCTATATAATATATATTTGTATGTCCACCAGATACAATTAGTGATACTGCTGGTAATTTTATTTCATGATCTATAAATGTTGAAAATAAATGTCCATCTATATGATTCACTGGTAATAAAGGTATTTTTTTTGAATAGCTTAATGATTTAGCAAACATCAATCCAACTAATAATGAACCGATTAATCCTGGCTTATTTGTCACCGCAATATAATCTATATCTTCAATTTTGCAATTTGCTTTTTCCAATGCTTCTTCATATACTGGCAATATGTTTTCAATATGATGCCGCGATGCTATTTCTGGAACAACTCCACCATATTCTTTATGAATATCTATTTGAGTTGAAATTATATTACTTAGAACATTATTTCCATTCTCCACTACAGCAACTGATGTTTCATCACAAGATGTCTCAAATGCTAATATTCTCATAAATATTTATCCTCATTTAAAAGATAATTTACTACATAATCTTTTATTCCTTCTTCAAGCGAATAAAACTCTTCTTTATATCCATTTTCCTTTAATTTTGACATTTTAGCTTCTGTAAAATACTGATACTTACCTCTTAAATCTTCTGGCATAGGTGTGAATTTGATATCTTCTTTAGTTGCACCCATTGATTCTAGTGTTGTTCTTGCTAAATCATAAAATGATCTTGCAGAACCTGTTCCTAGGTTATAGATCCCATTTTTTATTGTAATACTCTCATTATTTATTCCAAGCATAAATGCTATAACTTTAGTGATATCTTTTATGTAAACAAAATCTCTCAGTTGCTCCCCATCTCTATAACCCTCTTTATGAGATGTAAATAATTTTACTTCTCCCGACTCTTTATATTGATTATATGCGTGAAATATCATGCTTGCCATTCTTCCTTTATGATATTCATTAGGCCCATATACATTGAAGAATTTAAGCCCCGCCCATAATTTTGGAGTTTTATCTTGTTTTAGTGCCCAGACATCAAATATTTTTTTTGAATATCCATATTTATTTAATGGTCTTAAATTTTCGTGTTCTTCTAATGATATTGTGTCATCATATCCTTTATCTCCATCACCGTAAGTTGCCGCACTACTTGCATATATGAATTTAATCTGCTTATCTGTACAGTAATTCCATAATTTTTTTGTATACTCATAATTATTCTTCATTAAAAAATCTGCATCCTTCTCTGTTGTTGCAGAGCATGCTCCCATATGGACAATCGCTTCTATTTTCATTTCTGTTGTTTCCAAAAATTCAAATAATTCATCTCTATCTATCCAATCATAGTAGTTCATTTTTGATATATTATTCCATTTTTCTTCTGTTTTCAATTTATCACTTATCAATATGTCTTTTCGCCCTAATTGATTCAATTGCCATACAATAGCACTACCTATAAATCCTGCAGCTCCCGTTACTATAATCATAAGTCCTCCTAATTATCTATTTTATCTATTATTGTATCATAAACTTTTTCATGTGTTAGCTCTTTCATACATTTAAAGTGCCCTTTTGGACATTTCTTATCACCATGAAGTGAGCAAGGCGAACAATCTTGTCTTGATGTGAGCAAATAAGTTTTTTCGTTATAAGTAAACATTTTAGGATCCGTAGGTCCAAAAATTACAATAGTTTTTGTTTTCATTGCTCTAGCTATGTGAAATGGTCCCGAATCATT
>JAGOYM010000051.1 GCA_018059165.1 Leptotrichiaceae bacterium
GAGTGGGAGTAATGTTGTAAATATTTGAAGATACTGATAATATTGATATTAATAATTTTAGAAAATGAAATGATACTAAAATGATACTAAAAAATAACCTAGCTTGAATTGGCTAGGTTATTTATCTTTTATTCTTATAATTAGTACTTTTAAATTATTCTCTGATATAAAATTTCTAACTTCATCAAAACCAAAATTCTTATAAAAAGAGACTAGCTTCTCGTTATCTTCACATTCTAACCAAATATACTTTATATTGACTATTCTTTTTACTTTAACCAACATATCATATGCTAATGTTAATAGCTGCATTCCATCAATACGCTCTTCTTTCTTAATTTCTTTAGAATAATTTTTTCCTAGTTGTCCTAATAGGTAACTATTAACTATGTATCCATCTGTTGCCAATTTTTTTCCACTTTGAGATAACTTTTTTCTTTGATTTTTTGATAAATCTTCAAAAATCTTCTTTGGGATTAATAAAGGCTTATTAGCAAACGAAAAATAGCCCAAAAGATCATAGTTTTTACTAAAAACTAAATGAGTAGTAGATAAACCAGCTTTCTCATATTCAATAGATTTTTCTTGTGAAAAAAACTCAACATCCTTATTATGATTACTTTTGAAGGTTTTTAAAATTGAAATAATTTTTTTATTATCATCCGCCTCTTCAAGTAATCTTTGCAAAGAGACTATTTTTACCTCTTCTAACTCCATCTATTTATTAAGACCCAAAATTTTTTTAATTGTTTCAGAATCATTTATAATTTTGACACTCTTTATACTTTTTGTATTTGGAGATTTATCATTATTTAAGGTTTCAATCAAGCTATTTACAGATTTTTTATCAAAATTTACATCATTTGTAAAACTTTTTGTAGCCATTTCTTTCATCCCCTTCCTTATATTAACCAAATAATACCCCATATTGTTAAAAAAGTCAATTTTTTAACATCGAGACACACTTTGGGAAAAGATAACTATATATTATCATAAATTTAATTTTAATGCAACTATTTTTTATGAAAAACGATAAATAGAAACTTTACTTTTTAGAGTTTAAATGATATTATTTATACAAAAATATGATTAAAGTTGAAGAAATTAGGAGGAATATTATGCTGTTTGGTATGTTTAAAAACAATAAAAATAAAATAAAAGAATGTTATATGACGAATAGAGATAAATTCCATAGTAATTTTTCACTCAATGAAAAAATAAAAACATTTAGTATAGAGTTTTATGATCGAGAGTATACTCAGTATTATGAGAAAGATATCAAGATTGATTTATTTGAAAAAAGGACTCGAGACTTACTCTATACGAATGCAGTAATTGAAGATTTTTCTAAAAAAATTAATAAGTACAAAGAATCATTTTCTGATGAGAAAGATAAATTATTAATTACAGAAGAGTTATCTAGAATTGAACGTTTAGACTATTTCGTATCAAATATTGAGAAAATAATTGAGGATATAGATACTCGAATTGCAAATAGAAATTCAGTTATAAAAAAAATTGAAGACATCAATGGTTTAATAAGTAAGTTTAATTTATTTCATCAGAATGCTAAGTTTATTACAAAAGTTATTAGAGAAGATATTACTGAAAATGAATCTTCCGAAACCGTATTGAATGAAATTAAAGAATTACACAATTATATAAATTTAATTGATTTTTTTGAGAATTTCACTGATAAAAGAGGTTTTTGTCCTAATGTAGAGGAATTAAATGAAAAAAAAGCTTGGGTTGATATAATCCGAAATTTGAGTTTTGAAACATATAATGATGAAATTTATGAGAAATTTGTTGAAGATAAGGAAAGTCTATTAAAACTTTTAAGTATTTCAAAGAATATTGAAAGCTATTTTGATGATATAAAGATAGAACTTGAGAGATTAAAAATAAAAACAAGCGTTAATGCAATTTTAGAGAAAGTTTTAAAATTTGAATATAGAGAGTTAGAAGAAGAGTATTTTCACAAAAGGGAATTATATACTTCTCAAGCAATCGACGCAAATGATCTAATTCAAAAATTAATTGAATTAAATACTAAAGTAAAAAAAATAATTTCAAACTATAATAGTTTACTTTCACCTTTTGAGAATTCTATAAAAATGTTAGATATAGAGAAAGATACAGAAATTGAAGATATAAAAGACTACTTTTTGTACTCTATCAGTAAGTCAATTGAAAGAAAATTAAGTATTTATGGGGAAAGTAAAAATATTACAGCTGATTCAGTAGAGAAAATGATAAATCTTGTTGAGGAAAAACTATACACTCTTACAGAGGACCAAAAAAACGCCATTTATAGAAGTGTAGAAATTTTAAATAGAGAGACAACAGGGAGTTGCTTAATCCAAGGAGATGTATCTTCTGGTAAAACAATTGTAACAATTGTACTTATGTTTCTTGTTGCAAAAAATAAGATGAAATCTGTTTATATAGTACCAAGAAAAGTACTTAGACTACAACACTTGCGAACGTTACAAAAGTATAATGAATTATTTGGATTTAATTTTAAAATTTATGACGCAAGTGAAAATTTTGAAATTAAAGATGCAGATATAGTTGTAAATGGGTATTCATTTAGTGATAAAAAGTTTTCTGAAGTAGAATTTTCTTTAGGTATAATTGATGAAATACAATTATTTGGAGTAGAACAAAGAAATAAAGTTCAAAAAAAATATTCTAACATAGATATGTTTTACACTACTGCGACACCGCATCCACGAACTAAACTAATATCATTAATTGGTAATATGGATATAATTGAAATTAAACAACTCCCTCCAGGGAGAAAACTTAAGAACACTCAAACATTTACAGAAATTGATTCGCAACATATAGAATTAATAAACAAAGAAGCAAAAAATGGTAATGCTATTCTTATTGTTTGCCCACTGGTTAATAAAAGAGGTGATGGTGATTTTGAGTCAATTAAAATAGCTCATTTAAAGTACCAAGAACTATTTCCAGACTTGACAGTAGAAAAATTAATGTCAAATATGGCTGATGAAAAAAAAGAAGACTTAATAGATAAAACTGTTAACGGGGAGATTGATATATTAGTTGCAACAAAATCCATTGAAGTGGGGGTTGATATTCCAAGAGCTAGCGTCATAGTAATTCACTATCCACACTCAATGAAAATTAAATGGGGAGTATCACAACTTCACCAACTAAGAGGAAGAGTAGGGAGAAACAACAATGATTCATATTGTCTAATTGAAGCGCCACTAACTATTGAAGAAGGTTCTCCGATTGATTCAGTTTTAAAAACACAAGATGTATTTGAATTAACAAAAAATGACTTTAACTGGAGAGGTTTTGAAAGTATTATTGGAACGAAACAATCAGGGAGCAAAGGTTCTAGAAACGATCAAGAGAAAAGAATTAAAGCATATCAAATTATTGCTGAAAATATACCGAGAATAGTAAATGATTACGATAAACACTTTATTAGTAGGCTAGAAGAGCATTTAGCAGAAAATAAAATAGAAAATTTAAATTAGGAGTACTCTATGAATATTGGTGAAATTATTAAAAATAAAAAAGTTTCTATATTCTTTGAAGATACAGGCATGAAGAATAATGTAATAGATATAAATAATGAAAATCCTAATATAGGTATATTTTTTGAAAATATGGGGATTTATGATGAAGAAATTGTTGTGATTTCTCAAAAAGAGAACAAAGAAAAAATATTTAAATCAGCTTTAAAAAATAATGTTTCAATTGATTTTTTCAATATTGGAAAGTTAAGAAGTGCAGATTATGATACGAGTTATTTTAAAAATAAAATAATTCTATTTAATAAATGTTTTGATGGTATGACTTCAGAGAACAACAATACATATAAAAATATAAAAGAAATTGTCAAAAACTCTTATAAATTTATTTTCATAGAGGCAATAGGAGAGAATTTTCTGATACCAGAATACTTTATTCCATTATTGAGACTTTCAAGATCTGATATAAAGTTAGATATTGATTACAACATAGATTATTTGACACGCCTTCTAGAAGAAAATGTTAAAATCATAAAAAATAATGTTGAAGAAACAGAGAACTTTAAAAAATATTGGAGAATCAAGGATTTTTCAGCATTTAATACAGTATTTACCCCGACTCTAAACATAAATCCTAAATTACAAAGTAACTCTACAAAAGATAATACTAAAAGTAGTTATGAGAGATTCTTTGCTGATAAACCTGAAAAAAATAGTAAAAAGAAGCCATTGGAAACTAATTTCAAATTTTATAATCAAAAAAATAAGTATCTATTATATTTAGCACTTTCATTTTTAGGATTTTTTGGAATTGCAGGGATACAGCATTTTGTGCAAAAGAAAATACTAAAAGGCTTCTTATATTTTCTAACACTTGGTTTTTTTTATATTGGAACAATTTATGATATTGTCTATTACATATCAAAATATTCAAATGAAAAAAAATAGTAGTAAAATCTTTATTGACTTAGATAGATCAAAAAGATATAATGAATGTAATAAAGTCCATATAAGCTTGTAATAAGGTCAAGTGTCTCTACGACTAACCGTAAATTAGTCTCTATGGTGTAATTTTCGCTTACACCTGTTTTAGTGTAAGCTTTTTTATAATAAATAAAATACAAGGAGGAGTAAAGGTGAGTCAAAATTCGAAAATAGTCATGGAAGGATTAACATTTGATGATGTTTTATTAGTACCACAAGCATCTTCTATATTACCACATGAGGTGTCATTAAAAACAAAGATAACAAAAAATCTTGAGTTAAATGTGCCAATTTTAAGTGCTGCAATGGATACAGTAACTGAAGCAGAACTAGCAATAGCAATAGCAAGAGAAGGTGGAATAGGATTCATTCACAAAAATATGACGATTGAAAGACAAGCAGAAGAAGTTGAGAGAGTAAAAAGATATGAGAGTGGTATGATAACAAATCCTGTAACATTATCTAGGACTAAGACATTAAAAGAAGCAGATGAACTTATGAGAACATATAAAATCTCTGGATTACCTGTTATTGAAAAAGATGGTACATTAGTTGGGATATTAACAAATAGAGATTTGAAATATAGAGAAAATTTAAATGTTAAAGTTGAAGATATAATGACAAAAGAAAATCTTATAACTGCTCCAGTTGGAACAACAATAGAAAAAGCGAAAGCAATTTTATTGGAAAACAGAATTGAAAAATTACCAATTGTTAAAGGTAAGAAACTAAAAGGATTAATAACAATAAAAGATATAGATAACGTAATTAACTATCCTAATTCGTGTAAAGATACACAAGGAAGATTAAGAGTGGGTGCAGCAGTTGGAGTCGGAGAAGATACAATTGATAGAATTAAAGCACTAGTTGAAGCTGGAGTTGACATTATAACAGTAGATTCAGCACACGGACATTCAGCAGGTGTAGTAAATAGAATTAAAGAAATAAGAAAGAAATTTCCAAAGTTAGATTTAATAGGTGGAAATATTGTTACGAAGGAAGCTGCGGTAGACTTAATTAAAGCGGGTGTAAATGCCGTTAAAGTTGGTGTGGGACCAGGATCTATATGTACAACAAGAGTTGTAGCGGGAGTTGGAGTACCGCAAATAAGTGCAATAATGGAAGTTGCAGAAGTATGTAGAAAAAAAGGAATAGGGCTAATAGCAGATGGTGGAATAAAATTATCTGGAGATGTTGTAAAAGCAATAGCAGCAGGAGCAGATTGTGTAATGCTTGGAGGACTTCTTGCTGGAACAGATGAAGCACCTGGAGAAGAAGTACTATTCAATGGAAGAAAATTCAAAACATATGCTGGAATGGGATCACTTGCAGCTATGAAAAGAGGAAGTTCGGATAGATATTTTCAGTTGGAATCAGCAACAGAAAAATTAGTTCCAGAAGGAATAGAATCAATGGTTCCATATAAAGGTAAGCTAAAAGATACAGTTTATCAATTATGCGGTGGATTAAGATCAGGGATGGGATATTGTGGAACAGCAACAATACCAGAACTGAAAGAAAATGGAAAATTTGTTAGAATAACAAATGCGGGTCTTGCAGAAAGCCACCCACACGATGTTATAATAACAAAAGAAGCACCAAATTATCAAAGTTCAAAGCACTAGGAATTAAGATGTTATAAACGTTATATGGAGGAAATATGGGAGCAATAAATAGCAATATAGTTTCTTGTGAATGGGTCTTAAATAATATTAATAAAATTGGAATTATAGATTCACGTTTCAAATTAGGAAATCCTAAATATGCAAGTAACTCGTATAATCAAAGTCATTTACCAAATGCAGTGTATGTGGATCTTGAGCATGAGTTAACAGGTGATGTTTTGCCTTCAAGAGTAGGTGGAAGACATCCATTACCAACTGCAGATGTATTCAAATCAAAAATGGAAGAATTGGGCATTGATGATTCTACAGATATTGTTGTTTATGATGATGGCGATTTGGCTGGTGCAGCGCGTTTGTGGTGGCTACTCAAATATTTTGGAAAAGATAATGTTAAAGTTATGAATGGTGGAATAGAAGAATGGAAACGACTCGGATATGAATTATCTACAGAGAAATCACCAATGATTAATACAATTAGCTATACGGATAAGAAAAAGACACTATCAATTAATGTAAAAGATGATATGTTAGTTTTTCAAGAAGATGTAAAAGCAGTGATAAATAATGAAAATACCCAATTAATTGATTCGCGAGCACCAGAACGATATAGAGGAGAGATAGAGCCAATAGATAGAGTACCAGGTCGCATTCCAAGTGCGATTAATATACCTTTTAATTGTGCATTTGGAAGTGGATTAGTCCCTAGTATTGAAGAATTAAAAAAATTCTATAAGACTATCGATGCTTCGAAGAATCAAATTGTTTATTGTGGTTCTGGAATTACTGGAGCAGTAAATGTTCTACTTCTAAGTGAGCAAGGAATAGAAGCAAAATTATATGCAGGAAGTTACAGTGATTGGGTAAGTAATCTTGATAATAGTGTTGAAATTTGATTTTTACATAAGATTATGATATAATTTTAACAATATTACAAAGGAGATAACTATGAAAAAAATATTAATTATAATGACATTTTTACTAATGTTCTCAATGTCGTTTTCGTATGAAGACAATTACAAAAAGATTTATATTGTAAAAATATCAAAAACAGAAATATACCAAAAAATGAATGTAACAGAAGATCAAAAGAAAAAGTTGAATAAATTGTTTGAAAGCTATAAAAATAGAGTTAAATTAATAGAGGCTTCTACAATTCAATATGATAATAAAAAAGAAAAAATAGATAATATTGAAAGAGAAAGATATCAAGATTTAGCAAAAATACTAACTAGCGATCAAATGTTAATATTTAATGAGTATATAAATTCTAAAAAAATGGAATTTTCTGCTAAAAATGATAAAATAGCTAGAACTATAGATCAGTTAGATTTAACTAATGAACAAAAATCAGATATTTTAAAAGTAGAAAGAGATTTTGATAGAAGTCTTGAGAAATTAACTGTAAAATCAATATCATCACCAGAATTTATGTCAGAGTATGAGAAGTTAAAAGTAATAAGAAATGAAGGCGTTATGAGTATACTGACAGCTGAGCAAAAGAAACTATTAAAATAATATATTACAAAAAATATTGACTTATTCATTGCGATAAACTATAATCAATATATCAATGAAATAGAAATAAAGGCTATGATTAGGAGAGTAACATTTAACAGATGCTAAAGCGAGTTAGGGACGGTGTGAGCCTAATAGTGGAGTTAATTGCGAAGAACACCTAGGAGCTGCCTACCGAAAGTATCAACTCTTTATGAAATTTTATGGAGTTAATATTATTAGACTAGGACGTTATCCAATTACGTTAGTATTGGCGGGTATCGAATACTTTTAAAGTATTTCCGTATCATGTAACTAAAAAAAGTTTGAAAATTTAGTTATATAAATATAGATACCCGCGCTTAGTGCGGGTTTTTTAGTACACTATTAGTAGATTATAAATTAAAAATATATAGAATAAAAGAATGGAGTGAATGATATGTGTGGATTTGTATTTTCATCGGAAGAACAATTAGATAAAGAGGGATTTAAGAGAAGTTATGATAATATATTTCATAGAGGACCTGATAACCAAAGTTTATCAGTTGAAAAAGGTGGAATATGGGGATTTCATAGATTATCAATAATGGATTTGAGTGATAATGG
>JAGOYM010000015.1 GCA_018059165.1 Leptotrichiaceae bacterium
TCGTTCACGTCAAGTGGGAATCTTGAAGCAATAATAAATACAGTGGTATTAGGAACAATTACATCACTTATATCACTAGTTATAGGATTTTTCTTTGCTTATGTATCAGTGTATATTAAAATCAAAGGAAAAAGATTATTTGATTTTATAGCAATATTACCAATAATATCACCACCTTTTGTGGTTGCATTATCAGCAATATTACTATTTGGAAGACAAGGTCTAATAACAAATAAATTATTTGGATTACATAATTTTGAAATATATGGATTTCATGGACTTGTGCTTGTTCAAGTGCTGAGTTTCTTTCCTATAGCATATATGATGTTAGTTGGATTACTTCAAATGATTGATCCATCAGTTGAAGAGGCATCAAGATCTCTAGGTGCTTCTAGATTGAAAGTATTTACAACGGTTACACTACCATTAATGGTTCCGGGAATGGCAAATGCATTCTTACTAGTATTTATCCAATCTATTGCAGATTATGCAAATCCTTTTGTTATAGGAGGAAAGTTCACTACTATAGCAGTGAAAATATTTCAAGAAGGAGTAGGAAATTATGAGCTAGGAGTTGCAACTGCACTAGCAATGATACTTCTTTCAATGTCAATAACAATATTTGCAATTCAAAGATACTATACTAATAAAAAATCATATGTAACTGTGACAGGTAAAGTGTCACGGGAAAGAGAACTGATTGACAACCCTAAAATAGTTCGTCCAATGTATATAACATTATTATTTTTAACAACTTTTGTTATTGCAATGTATATTTTAATACCAATAAGTTCATTTACAGAAATTTTTGGTATTAAAAATAATATAACATTCAAACATTACCAAGAAATATTTAGATTCACTAATAGAGTTGCGCCGATAATAACAACAACAAATCTTTCTGTTATTGCAACATTAATAGCAAGTGTATTTTCAATGGTTATAGCATTTTTGATAATAAGAAGAAATTTTATAGGGAAAACATTTATAGAATTCACAACAATAATGGCGCTAGCAATACCTGGAACAATCATTGGTATAGGTTATGCGATTAGTTACAATAAAGTATATAAAATACCGTTTACGGATATTGTAATTGTTCCAACATTAACAGGAACGGCATTTATAATAGTAATGGCATTTATAATTAGAAGTTTACCAGTAGGAGTTAGATCTGGAATGAGTGCACTTAATCAGATTGACCCTTCGATCGAAGAAGCATCAACTATCCTTGGAGCATCAAGTGTACAAACATTTTTAAAAGTAACAATTCCTATGATTAGAGAAGCATTCTTCAGTGGACTAATGTATTCATTCGCTAGAAGTATGACGTTGGTAAGTACAGTTGTATTCCTAATATCAGCAAAATGGAAATTATTGACACCAGAAATCATGAATAACATAGATCAAGGAAGAATTGGTATAGCATCAGCATATTGTACATTATTGATAATAATAGTATCAGTATTTATGTTAATAGTAAGATTATTAATGAGGTTTATGAGCCCGTCATCATCAAAATAGATAAGGAGTGAATTTATAATGAGAGAATCAAAAAGATTAGAAATAAAAAACTTAACAAAGACATTTATAACAAAAGTAGGGAAAGTAACGGCTGTTAAAGATGTTAATTTAACTATTGAACCAGGAGAATTTGTTTGCTTACTGGGGCCTTCTGGATGTGGAAAAACAACTACACTTAGGATGATAGCAGGATTTGAAATACCAACAGAAGGAGAAATATTGATTGGGGAGAAAGATGTAGCACACTTAACTCCTGATAAAAGAGATATCTCAATGGTTTTCCAAAATTACGCATTATTTCCACATATGAATGTATATGATAATATTGCATATGGATTAAGAATAAAAAAGAAAAGCCCGGAAGAAATAAAACAAAGAGTTGCAAGAATACTTGAGTTGATGAAAATGGAAGAATTCGCACAAAGAGTACCTTCTCAAATGTCAGGTGGACAACAACAAAGAGTGTCACTTGCAAGAGCATTAATAATGAATTCAGGAGTACTTTTATTTGATGAGCCATTATCAAATCTAGATGCTAAATTAAGACTTCACATGAGAGATGAAATTAGAAAGTTGCAACAAGAAGTTGGAATAACATCTGTTTATGTAACACATGATCAAGCAGAAGCAATGGCATTGTCTGATAAAATAGTAATAATGAAGGATGGAGAAATAGCACAAGTTGGAAGTCCTTTTGAGATTTACCAAAAACCAAATAGTGAATTTGTAGCTAAATTCATTGGGAGAGCAAATATACTAGATGCGGAAATATTAGAAAAATCAGATAAATCTACTAAAATAAGAGTTTTAGGTGTAGAATACAATGTTAATGAAGTTACAGAATATAGTGTAGGAGAAACTGCAAAAGTAGTAGTTCGTCCAGAATCAGTTAAATTTGATGAAAATATAATCAATCTAGAAGTTGTCAAAAGTATATTTATGGGTGAAAATCACGAATACGAAGTTAAAAGTGGAGATCAAGTACTTGAATTGACATTGAGCAATCCACATGGAAAAGAAATAAAAAAAGTTGGAGAAATGTTAAGTTTTGGATTTGATGAGGAATCAATTCATATTATATAATTAGACAAAAAGAGAAAGAAGAGCTTCGGCTCTTTTTTTGTGTAAAATGGAGGCTTTTTTATTGTAAAAATTTCTTAAAAATGATACAATAAGTAACACTGAAAAACATAATGAGTAAGTAATCTCAAATTTTTTTATGAATTAAAAGATTTTGATGTTATTTGCTCCCTTTTCAGTGTAAAAAAAATATTGGAGGAATTAAATGTTTAATGAAAAATCGTATGTGTTTAACTTAGGGAACACACCAGTAACAATAAGCACTGGAAAAATAGCAAGACAAGCGGGTGGATCAGTAATGGTTCAAGCAGGAAAAACAGTACTACTAGTAACAGCAACAAGAAGTAAAGAAGTTAGAGATGGGCAAGACTTTTTCCCATTAACAGTTGATTATATCGAGAAATTTTATGCATCAGGTAAATTTCCTGGAGGATTTATAAAAAGAGAATCAAGACCATCAACAGCTGAAATATTAATCGCAAGATTAGTTGACAGACCAATAAGACCATTATTTCCAGACGGATTTTTAAATGGAGTACATATTACAATAACAGTAATGTCATTTGATGAAGTGAATATGCCAGAAAACTTAGCAACTATAGGAGTTTCAGCAGCATTAGGATTATCAGACATACCATTCATAGGAACAGTAGCAGGAGTAACAGTTGGATATGTTGATGGGCAATGTGTATTAAGCCCAACAGCAGAGCAGTTAGAAAATGGAGCAATCTATCTATCTGTAGCAGGAACAAAAGATGCAATAACGATGGTTGAAGCAGGAGCAAGAGAAGTTTCAGAAGAAATCATGTTAGAAGCAATAATGTTTGGTCACGATAGAATAAAAGAAATATGTGCTGAACAAGATAAGTTCTTAGAGCAATTTAATGTACAAAAATATAATTTTGTAAAAAAAGAAGTATCACCAGAAGTAAAAGAGTTTGTTGAAGCAAGTAAAGGTAAGTTAGAAGAAGCAATCTTAACTGATGGAAAACAAGAAAGATATGATGCGATAGATGAGTTAGAAGCACAATTATTAGAAGGCTTCACAGCTAGATATGAAAATGGAGAATTACCTTCTGAAATAGCAAAAGAAATAAAAAATCACTACCATGAATTAATGAAAAATATTGTGAGAGATGCAATAATAAATAAAGAATATAGACCAGATGGAAGAAAAACTACAGAGATAAGAGCTATAGATGTTGAAGTAGATACATTACCAATGCCACATGGATCTGCTTTGTTTACTAGAGGAGAAACACAAGCATTAGTAACAGTAACATTAGGAAGTAAAACAGATGAGCAAATAGTAGATGGAATGGAAGATGAATTAAGAAAAAAATTCTTCTTACATTATAACTTCCCACCTTTTTCAGTTGGAGAAGCAGGGTTCATGAGAGCTCCAGGGAGAAGAGAATTAGGACATGGAAGTTTAGCAGAAAGAGCACTTAAGTATGTAATGCCTGAGCAAGAAAAATTCCCTTATACAGTAAGATTAGTATCAGAAATAACTGAATCTAATGGATCATCATCACAAGCAAGTATATGTGGAGGATCATTAGCATTAATGGCAGCAGGAGTACCTATTAAATCAACAGTTGCTGGAATTGCAATGGGATTGATTAAAGAAGGAGATGCATTTACTGTATTAACTGATATTCAAGGATTAGAAGATCATTTGGGAGATATGGATTTCAAAGTTGCAGGAACTAGAGAAGGAATAACTGCGATACAAATGGATATAAAAATAGATGGAATAGATAGAGAAGTCTTTAAAATAGCATTGAAACAAGCACTAGATGCAAGATTAGAAATAATTGATAAAATGGAAGCTGTAATTAAAGAAGCAAGACCTGAAGTTGCAGAAAATGCACCAAAAATAGAGTATTTAAAAATAGATACATCAAAAATAGCTGCATTAATAGGTCCAGGTGGAAAAGTAATAAAAGGAATTATTGAAGAAACAGGAGTTTCAATAGATATAGAAGATGATGGAAGTGTCGCAATATTTGGACGAGATCCTGAGGGAATGAGAAGAGCATTAGAACTAGTAAAATTACAAACACAATCAGTAGAATTAAATGCTGTTTATAAAGGGAAAGTAATAAAAATAGCTAAATTTGGTGCATTTGTTGAAGTTTTACCTGGAAAAGAAGGATTATTACATATTTCTGAAATAAGTAAAGAAAGAGTAAACAATGTAGAAGATGTATTAAAAGAAGGACAAATTGTAGACGTTAAAGTAATAACTCTAGAAGATGAAAACAAATTCAATTTAAGTATGAAAGCACTTGTTGTTGAAGAGAAAAAAGAAGAAAATCAATAATAATTTTATAAAGAGGTGTTAATCATGAACTTACCAAATAAACTTGCAACTCTTAGAATGGTATTAGTTATACCATTTGTGCTTGCAATGGATTCAGCATTAAAAATTGAAATGGCAAATGATAATCATGTTAATGGACTATCAATATCAATGAGAATAATAGCATTTATAATATTTGCAGTTGCTTCAATAACTGATTATTATGATGGACA
The DNA here is from genome assembly GCA_018059165.1 of Leptotrichiaceae bacterium. Classification (GTDB taxonomy): domain Bacteria; phylum Fusobacteriota; class Fusobacteriia; order Fusobacteriales; family Leptotrichiaceae; genus JAGOYM01. The sequence goes on from JAGOYM010000015.1 coordinate 5,143, forward strand.
AATAGCAAGGAAACATAATCTAGTGACAAACTTAGGGAAATTATTAGATCCACTTGCAGACAAAATATTAGTTGTGTCTGGATTAATGGTTTTTGTTAAATATGATAAGTTAAGTTTATGGATTGCATTGATTATTGTTGGAAGAGAACTGATGGTAACTGGATTAAGAGCAATCGCAGCAGCAGAAGGTAAAATAATAGCTGCAGAGACTTTAGGTAAATGGAAGACAGCAACGCAAATGCTTGCTTTATGTATTATGATTTTATTTTCATTCAAATACACTATAAATAACCTATTGATGCTAATTCCTTTATTATTAACAATTCAATCTGGTTGGGAATATTTTATGAAGTCAAAAAGTATATTAAACAAATAGAAACGGAGAACAAATGAGCATAGTTGGAATTTTATTGAAAGCAATTAATTTTTATGAGATATTGATATTTATCTCAATAATAGGATCGTGGATGAACAGTGATTTAACAGTTTTCAAGTATATTGATAAATTAACAAGTCCATTTTTAAACATGTTTAGAGTTATTGTACCAGTAGGAAATGCGAGACTAGATTTATCACCAATAATAGCTGTTGCAATATTAGATGTTTTATCTAAATTAATTGTAACATTATTTTAGGGCTTAAAAATATTTTTATATTCAAGGAGTGGGAAATGAAGGCATATACAAGTGATGTGAAAGATGTGATCAAAAATTTGGAGACAAACTCTCACGAAGGATTGACACACGAAGAAGTAAAAAAAAGAATTGAAAAATACGGTAAAAATAAATTGAAAGAGAAAAAACAAAAGACAACATTAGAAATATTTTTAAGACAATTTATGGAACCGCTATCTATAATCTTATTAGTTGTAGTTGTAGTTGCATTTCTAATAAGAGACACAAGTGAAGCAATTATAATATTGCTAATTGTAATATTAAATTCAGTAGTTGCTACAATGCAAGAAGTGAAAGCTAAGAAATCACTAGATGCACTTAAAAGTATGAGTAGCATAAGAACAATTGTTATAAGAGGTGGTGAACTAGTTGAGCTTGAATCAGAAGAATTAGTTCCAGGGGATGTAGTGATAATAGAAGCAGGTAAATTTGTTCCTGCAGATGTGAGACTTATTGAAGCACATAACTTGATGGTTAATGAAGCTGTATTAACGGGTGAATCACTGGCTGTTGAAAAAAATACCGATAGAGTTATAGAAGAAAATAATAAAGAAATCATAATAGCAGAAAGAACAAATATGCTTTATATGTCAACTCTTATAACAAACGGAAGAGCAAAAGCAGTGGTAACAGGAACAGCAGAAGAAACAGAAATAGGAAAAATAGCTAAGTTTATACAAGATGAAGAAGAAGGAACAACACCACTACAAAAAAAATTGGCTGTTCTAAGTAAACAAATAACAAAAGTTGCAGCACTTGTTGCAGTTGTAATGTTATTAATAGAAGTATTTAGTTTAAAACAAGAATTTCTGAAAGCACTTATAACATCATTAACAATAGCTGTAGCGATAATACCTGAAAGTTTACCAATAATAGTATCTATGGTACTTGCATTGGGTATTCAGAAGATGAGTAAGAAAAATGCAATAGTAAAGAAACTTCCAGCAGTAGAGTCATTAGGTTCTGTAAATGTTATATGTTCTGATAAAACAGGGACGTTAACACAAAACAAAATGAAAGTTACAGATTATTATTTTGATGAAAAATCAGGAAAAGTTGAAACACTTGAAATTGATGAAAGTAATCAATATATGTTAGAACTTCTTATGAAAGGATTCGTTCTCTGTAATGATGCAATTTCTCAAGAAGGAAATGTGATAGGAGATCCAACAGAGATTGCATTAATAGAATTTCCTAAAAAGTTTTCATATGATGAACTAGAAATAAGATCAGAAAATAAGAGATTGTCAGAAATACCTTTTGATTCAGATAGAAAGCTTATGAGTACAGTAAATCAATATAAAGGAAAGAAAATAGCATTTACAAAAGGTGCAGTTGATCAATTACTTGAAAGGGCAACAAAGATACTTAAAAATGATGAGATAATAGATATTACACCAGAAGATAAGGTAAATATAATAAATAATATGACATTGATGAGTGAAAAAGCATTAAGAGTATTATCTTTAGGATTCAAGATGTTGCCAGAAAATTCAGACTATACATTAGAAACTTTGGAAACAGAGATTATATATGTTGGAATGGTTGGAATGATTGATCCGCCAAGAATAGAAGTTAAAGATTCAGTTTTAAGAGCAAAATCAGCAGGTATAGATGTTAAAATGATAACAGGAGATCACAGAATTACAGCATTTGAAATTGCAAAACAACTTGGAATTGCGAATGAAATAGAGCAATCAATTGAAGGTGTTGAATTGAATGATATGTCTGATGAAGAGTTGAAAAAAAGAGTGCAAAATATAAAAGTATTTGCAAGGGTAAGTCCTGAGCATAAAGTAAGAATAGTAAAAGCACTACAAGATACAGGAAACACAGTATCTATGACAGGAGATGGAGTAAATGATGCACCATCACTTAAGGCAGCAGATATAGGTGTAGCAATGGGAATAACAGGTACCGATGTATCAAAAGAGACAGCAGATATGATACTAGTTGATGATAATTTCACGACTATTGTAAATGCAGTAGATGAAGGACGAAACATCTACGAGAAAATAAAAAAAGCGATATTATTCATATTGGCAACAAATCTTGGAGAAGTGTCAGCAATATTAGGAACTGTATTATTAGGAATGAAAGAGCCATTGGCTGCTATGCATGTTTTATGGGTTAATTTAATGGTTGAATCACTAATTGCAATACCATTTAGTATGGCAAAAAATGACGATTCACTTATGGAAAATAAACCAAGAGCAAAAAATGAAAGTATTTTCAACAACATGATATTGAGATTGCTATTGTCAGCAACATATGTAGGGCTAACAGTATTTGGTGTATATTTATTTATAACAAAGACAACAGGAAATCATGTTCTTGCTACGACAGCAGCATTTATTGTTATGGCAAATTCACCAGCAATATATGCACTTAGTATAAATTCATCGAAATTATTTTACGAAAAAGATTTCTTTGAAAATAAAATATTGAATGCAGCAATAGGAATTGCATTAATATTGAATGCGATGTTAGTATTAATACCTGATTTAGCTAAATTCTTCAAATTAGAAGCAATGAGTATGTTAGGGTATGCACAATACCTTTTATTAGCACTTATACCATTTGTATTAATGGAAATAACAAAGTTTATCAAAATGAAATATAAAAAATAATACAAATAAAAATCCCTCTATTCTAAATGGAGGGATTTTATTATTACCTGTATTTTAAACTAATTCATCTAATTTAATTAAATCTTTTAACTCATCAGGAGTTAAAGATAAAATGCTTTTCTCATTGGAAGATATAATTTGCTCTATAAGTTCACGCTTATTTTGGTGTAGTAATTGAATTTTTTCTTCAATTGTACCTTTTGAAATTAAACGTATAACTTGTACATTCTTATCTTGTCCTATTCTATATGCTCTATCAGTAGCTTGCTCTTCAACCGCAGGATTCCACCATTGATCAAAATGAATTACTACATCAGCACCAGTAAGATTAAGACCTGTACCCCCTGCTTTTAATGAAATCAGAAAAACTTCTTTTTCTCCATCATTAAAATTATTTGCCATGTTCAAACGATCTTTGTTTGCTGTTGAGCCTGTTAACATAAAGTAGTCTATTTTGCTTTTCTTCAAACTATCAGCTAATATGTTCAACATTGATGTAAATTGTGAAAAAACAAGGATTCTGTGGCCAGAAGAGATAGCATTTTGAACAACATCGTTAAAAAGCTCCAATTTACTAGAATGATTTTTGTAATTTTCATCAATTAGCTTAGGGTGACAACATATTTGTTTAAGTCTTGTTAGTAGAGCAAGAATCTTAATTTTATTATTACCATTACTGAATAAATCAATATTCTCAATTGCTGCTTTATATAGTTTTTTCTCTTCTTCATATAAAGGAATATAAATGTCTTCATATATTTTATCAGGTAACTCTGTGAGTAATTCTTTTTTTGTTCTTCTTAGTATAAATGGTTTAACAAGATGATTTAATAAAACATTATTCTCTGTATTTGTAACAAATCTAGTTTTAAATTTGTCTAGAGAAAAAAGATATCCAGGCATTATGAAATCAAATAAACTCCATAATTCTATAAGATTATTCTCAATAGGAGTTCCAGTTAAGCAGAATTTGTTTTTTGTATTAATTTGACGAGCAGCTTTATGTGCTAAAGAATTGGGATTCTTTATTTTTTGTGCCTCATCTAGAAATACTGTATGAAATTTTATTTTAGAAATTATATCAATATCTCTAGACAATATACCATAAGATGTAATAATGACATTATGATTTTTATTTTTCATAACTTTTTCTCTATTTTCAGATTCTTCATTAAGAATTAAAGGATTAAGATCAAGTCCAAATTTTTCAATTTCACTTTTCCAGTTATAAATAAGTGATGAAGGAGCGATTATTAAGAATTTACCTTTATCTTTATTACTTTCAATATATGAAATAGCTTGGAGTGTCTTACCTAAACCCATATCATCAGCAAGAATACCACCAACTTTCAAGTATTCAAGACTAGAAAGCCACTTAAATCCATCTTTTTGGTAGTCTCTAAGAACATTTTTTAATGGCTCAGATGGTTTAAAGTTCTTATTTTTCAATTTCTCAAAATTCTTTAAAAAATTATCTTTTATTTTATATGAAAGATCAAAGAACTCTTCTCCAATTGCATACTGATTCTCATTCATAATAATTTTATTTTTATCTTCGAAAATTTGAAAGTAATCAGAAATTTGTTTCAGTTTTTCGGCTTCTTTTGATGACTTGTCAAGATAATGTAGTATCTCACCATCAAAGAAAAAGTCTTCTGATGATTTCATAAATCTTTGAAATGCTTTTCTATCCATTCCTTCAACAGAAAAATTTATTTCAAGTAAATTATTTTTATTTTTTTCTACATTTAATGAGTAGTCAGATACATTTTGTACTTTTAAAGATTTCTTATTTAAATAAACATCTCCTCTTTCTCGAAGGAGAGTATATATTTTGTATATGTTTTCTTGAGGTGTTTCGTCAAGATCAAACACAAGTTTTCTATCAAATGTAAAAAATCCATTTGATTTCACATAATCAATCACTTCATTTTCTTTATGAAAATCTTGTTGTTGTTGTGTATCTTTATACTGAAAATCAATCTCACATATTAAATGTTTTGTTTTAAATAGTGAGTTATTAAGAGTTAAATAAAATGAAGGTTTTATTTTTACATCATTTATATTTTCAAATGAAATATCACCAATTATTTTCAAGCCTAATGTATTCTTGAAATCAAGAATAACTTGCTTTAGTAAAACAAGTTGACCATGATTTATAGTTACTTTGTTATTGCTATCAAAAAAAAGAAGAAATTTTCTAAATGATTGACGCAACTTACTATCAACGTAGTAGAATAAGCCTTTTTCACATTGAACAAAGTCAATAATATTTTTTCCAAATGGTAAAAATAAATTTTCGAATCCATGAGACAATTGATACTCATCAGAATTTATTTTTTCTAGTTTAAAATCATTAATTTTTTTGAAGTCTCTAATAACAAATGAATTATACGGTTCTATTAAATTAGTATCTACAATATGAAATGTTTTATGGTTAAAATCTTTCAACAAGTAAAAAATATTTTTTGCAATCATAGGAAATGTAAAGTCTTTATTATTGTTAGAGTAAATTAAATTAATAAGTTCAAGCTCAAATGCACCAAAGTAGAAAAAATCAGGTTTATATGTGAGCTTTTTACCAAAGTAAAAGTTCTTTTTTATAATAACTGAATTTACAAAATCAATAATTTTTTGATCTTTTAAAATATAATCAGCGTTTATAGTGGTGATGTGCAAAAAGAAGTTATCAAAATCATTGTCTGAATTCTCGACAATCATAACTTCTATATTTAATCTTTCTTTCAATTTGTCAAGATCTTCCAATAAATCTATGAAGTCATTTTTTTTAGGACTTTCAGTAACATTTGAAATTACAGAAAACTCTTTTCTTCTAGGAATAACAGATTTAGTAGAAATGATATCATCGAAAGATAGTTTTGTATTTCTATCAATATATCTCTTAGAAACTAAATTATTTACCAACAAGTGAAAAGCAAATATATGTTTACATGGTTTTTCGTTAGTTGTAACTCTTGGGCAGCTACAATCATGGCTAATAATTGAAGCTGTATTGAAATCAACTGTAATTTTAGTTGTATATTTACTGTCACCATAAGAATTTCCTTCAAAAAAGAAAATGTCATTTTTATCTTCTTTATCAATAAAATTAGTCAGTTCAACTTTATTATTCATATACATTTGTAAGCCTTTTTGTCTTGCATCATAGCCAATTTTTGATTTGAAATTGAATTTCATATTATATATCACCTGTTCCAATTTTGTTTTTTTTACTAAAACATATTTTATCATTTTTGAAGATAAAAATAAAGATTAATTTTTTCAACTAAATTTGGTATAATATTCTAGTTGTAGCATTAGTATGCGAAAATACAAATAAGGGAGTGGCTAGATGAGTAATTACAGAATGAATTGGAAAAGCTTAATATCTGAAGATAGTCAACGGGGAAGAACAAATTTCAAAATAACAGGAGATTTGAGAAGCCCGTTTGAAAAGGATTATCATCGTATTTTGAGTAGTGCATCATTTCGAAGATTGCAAGACAAGACACAAGTTTTCCCATTAGAAAAAAATGACTTTATAAGAACAAGATTGACACATTCTATAGAAGTCTCGTCATTTGCGAGATCGCTTGCACAGTCTGTCTCAAGTAAGATAATTTTAGGGAAATTAGATGATGATTTTGGATACGAAGAAGCTAACCATATATCTAATATACTTGCAAGTGCTGCACTTTTACATGATATAGGGAATCCACCATTTGGCCATTTTGGAGAAGATAGCATAAGAGAATGGTTTAGAAAAAAGCTTGAAGAAATAGAAGTACAGACTCCAATTGAAGAAAATTATTATGATGAAGTTGAGAAGAAAAAACTAAATAAAATCTTAACAAAACAAATGTGTGAGGATTTTAAAATGTTTGAAGGAAATGCACAAGCGATTAGACTAGTATCAAAACTACATTTTTTTTTAGATGAGAATGGAATGAATCTCACATATGCATTATTAAATACACTAATAAAGTATCCAGTTTCATCTACTTCTATTGATCGAGAATGTAATGACATAAGAAAGAAAAAAATGGGATACTATTTTGCTGAACAAGAGTTATTTAATAAGATAGTTGAGGGAACTGGAACAAAAGATAAGGAAACTGGGGAAGTTTATAGACATCCATTAACATTTTTATTAGAGGCGGCTGATGATATAGCTTACTGTACTGCTGATGTTGAAGATGGTGTAAAAAAAGGATTTATTCATTTTGAAGATTTATTGGAGTGCATTAGTAGTATAAAAGATGAGACGCTAAAAAATAATTTGATGGAGAAATTAGAATATTTTAAAAAAGTAGGAGTCGACAACGACTATGAGAATCCAGAAATATATGGTATTCAAAGATGGATAGTGTCTCTTCAAGCGATTTTTTTAAATATTGTGTCTAATTCATTCATAAAAAATTATACTAGTATAATGAACGGGGAAATGAAAACTGATATATTTAAAGATACAGAAATTGAAGAAATAGTAAAGGAATTAAAGAAATTAGCTACAAAAAAAGTATTTAATTCAAAAGCAATAATAAAAATGGAAATAGCAGCAAATAATATTCTAAGTTTCTTTTTAGAAAACTTTATGAATGCGTTTTTATATTATGATACAGATTTATCTGAGGAAAAAATGACAGGTATAGATCAGAAGTTTATAGATATCATATCGGATAATTATTTACATATTTATAAGCATTATTCTAAACAATATGAGAATAATGAAGGAAATAAGTTCTTAGTATTTCAATATAAATTATACTTGCGACTATTGCTTGTAACTGACTATATTTGCGGTATGACAGATAGTTATGCAAAGACACTTTATCAAGAATTAGTGGGAATAGACTAAAAAAGTTGACTTTTTTCATAAATGTTGTATAATATTTACGACAAGAAAATGAGAGGTTGAGAATTATGGATGTAATTTTGGAATTGCAAAAGTTTGGATTAACAAATATTGAAGCAGAAGTTTATCATGAATTGCTTAAATCACCGAATTCGAATGGGTCGCAAATTTCTAAAAAAATTGACACGCCGCGAACGTCTGTGTATATGGCACTTGATAGATTATATGCTTTAGGGTATGTATATTTAGTTCCAGCGGAAAACGAAAGAAAGAACTATATAGCAGTAGAACCAGAAAATTTAATGCCCAAACTAAAAGAAGATTTCATACAAACTGCAGATTTTTTAAAAGAAGAACTATCAAAAGTTCAGATTAAAAACAATCTAGAACAGACATTTAATCTGAAAGGTGAAGAAAGCATTTACGACAAAGTTAGAGAATTAATATTGAAAGCAAAAAAAGAAATATATTTGAATACAAATATTAATTTGGAAACATTCAAAGATGCAATTGATGAAGCAGTAAAGAATAATGTAAGAATAATACTTTTTAGTTTTGAGAAACATGTAAATTATACTTTGAATATTGAAGTTTATAATAAGACAGAAACACCAATAAGTAATGGAAATAGAAGAAGAATTATGTTAGTGGTAGACATGGAAGATACGTTAGTTGCAAATTCTAAATTGTCTGAATTTTCTGGAATATATACAAGAAATGAGTTAATGGTTGAGATAATTGCAGAACATGTTCATAATGATATTTACTTAACAGAATTAGAAAAAACTTATGAAGAAGGATTTTGGGATAAGATAAGTTTAAATACCATGAAAGAAAATAAAATATAAACACACATAAAAATAGGAGGATTACTAATGGTAGTTGATAAAAACGAATTAAAAGAAAGTATATTAAGAAAAGTAAGAAGGCAGTACGGTAAGACGATTGAAGAAGCACATGAATATGAGATATATTATGCGGTTTCAAGAACAATATTTGATTACATTGTTGAGAAATGGTATAACACAAAAAAATCTTATAAAGACTCAGAAGCAAAACAAATGTACTATATGTCAGCAGAATTTTTAATGGGAAGATATTTAGGAAATAACATGATTAATTTAACACTTTTTGATCAAGTAAAAGAAGTTTTACAAGAGATGAACGTTGATATTAACTTATTAGAAGATTCTGAAATGGATGCAGGATTAGGAAATGGTGGATTAGGAAGACTAGCAGCATGTTTCCTAGATTCATTGGCAACATTAGGATTACCAGGACATGGATATGGATTAAGATATAAATATGGAATGTTTGAGCAAAGAATTGAAAATGGATTTCAAGTTGAGTACCCTGATGATTGGACAAAATATGGAGACCCTTGGTCAATAAAAAGAATGGATAGAACATTTGAAGTTAAATTTGGTGGAAAAATAGAAGTACATAAAGATGAAGTTGGAAAAGAATTTTTCAAAAGAGTAGATGCAGAAACAGTTCATGCAGTAGCATATGATGTACCAGTTATAGGTTATGGAAATGACACTGTAAATACTCTAAGATTATGGGAAGCAAGATCACCAGAAGGATTTGATTTACAGTTATTTAATGATCAAAAATACTTACAAGCATCAGCAGAAGCAGTAAATGCCGAAGATATATCAAGAGTTTTATACCCAAATGATACTGAAAAAGATGGAAAAATGTTAAGATTAAAACAACAGTACTTCTTCACATCAGCATCATTACAAGATATTATTAGAAGATATAAAAACCAATATGGAAATGATTTTTCTAAATTTGCAGATAAAGTAGCAGTTCAATTAAATGATACTCATCCAGTTGTAGGAATACCTGAGTTAATGAGAATATTCTTAGATTGGGAAAAATTAAGTTGGACAGAAGCATGGGAAATTTGTCAAAAAGTATTTGGATATACTAATCATACAATATTATCAGAAGCATTAGAGAAATGGGATATTTCATTATTCCAATCACTAATTCCAAGATGTTACCAAATAGTTGAAGAAATAAATAGAAGATTCATGGAAACACTAAATGAAAAGTATCCTGATGACTTCCAAAGAAAACAAAGAATGTCTATAATTGGTAATGGACAAATAAGAATGGCTTGGTTAGCTATTGTAGGATCACATTCAGTTAATGGAGTTGCTGCATTACATACAGAAATTCTTAAAAATATAGAATTGAAAGACTGGTATGAACTATATCCTGAAAAATTCCAAAACAAAACAAATGGTATAACACAAAGAAGATGGCTAAAAAAAGCGAATCCAGAATTATCAGCATATCTTGATCATTTAGTTGGAAATGAATGGGTAACAGATTTATATAAATTGAAAAAATTAGAAGATCATTATGAAAATGATGAAGTATTGAATAACTTAATGCTAATTAAAACGGCTAAAAAAGAACAACTTGCTGCATATATAAAAGCAAATAATGGAGTAGATGTAGATACTAATTCTATATTTGATATTCAAGTAAAAAGATTGCATGAATACAAAAGACAATTATTGAATGTTTTACATATCATGGATTTATATAATAAAATAAAAGAAAATCCATTAATGGATATTCACCCTAGAACATTTATATTTGGTGCAAAAGCTGCGTCAGGTTATAGAAGAGCTAAAGGTGTTATTAAATTAATAAATGTTGTTGCTGAAAGAGTAAACAATGATCCAGATGTAAATGGTAAATTAAAAGTAGTTTTCTTGGAAAATTATAGAGTTTCAATAGCAGAAAAAATATTCCCAGCTGCAGATATTTCAGAACAAATATCAACAGCAAGTAAAGAAGCGTCAGGAACTGGAAATATGAAATTCATGCTAAATGGAGCTATGACAGTTGGAACATTAGATGGAGCAAATATAGAAATAGTTGAAGAAGCTGGAGAAGAAAATGCATTTATTTTTGGACTTAAAGCCGATGAAGTAGAGAGATTAGATTCTTATGGGAAATATGATCCATTTGAAGAATATCATGTTGTAGAAGGACTTAAGAAAGTATTAGACCAATTAATAGATGGTACATATGATGATGAGCATACAGGGTACTTTAGAGAGATATATACATCTCTAATGTATGGTATGGAAGGTAATAAACCAGATGTTTATTATGTATTGAAAGATTTCTCTGCATATAGAGATGCACAAAGCAAAATCGAAAGAGCTTACAGAGACAAAAAAAAATGGGCTCAAATGATGTTGAAAAATATAGCAAATTCTGGTAAATTTAGTTCTGACAGAACTATTCAAGAGTATGCTGATCAAATTTGGGACATAAAAAAAGTAGAAGTTAAAGATTATATTTAGTAATTATATGAAATATCTCAAAATATTAATAGTATTTTGAGATATTTTTTTTATAATTTTTTTATCTAATAAAACACAACATATTGTGTTTTATTTTTATTTGCACACATTATATTCTGAAAACCGCATAAACATTAGAAAAAAGTTCAAATTTATAGTAAAAAAAAACTTGCAAAATAATAGAAATCAAGGTATATTATTTGTATAGTGGTAAAAAGTGGTAAAAAGTGGAAGAAAGTGGTAAAAAAGATTTTAAGGCAAGGGATAAAGGTGGAAAAGTATGTTTATGGGTGAATTTACCTGTAAAGTTGATAACAAAGGTAGAATGATGTTACCTTCAAAATTCAGAGATGAATTGGGGGAACAAGAGTTTGTTATAACTAGAGGGTTAGATAATTGTATAGATTTATTTCCTATAGAAGAATGGAAAAATATAGAAGATAAACTAAAAAAACTTCAAACAACAAATAGTAAACACAGAGCGTATCAACGTTTTGTAATGTCTGCTGCCACAAAAACTGAGTTTGATAATCAGGGAAGACTAAATATACCAACATCACTAATGGAACATGCACAAATAGATAAGAAGATAATTGTTACTGGAATGAATGATAAAATAGAGATTTGGTCAGAAGAATTATGGAAGAAATATATTCAAAATACAGGGGAATCAATTGAAGACCTTGTAGATGAAATGAACTTTGATTTTTAAAAATTAACACAATATATAGTAATAAGTTAAAGGAGAAAAGATTGGAATATCATAAACCCGTTTTATACGATGAAACGATAGAAAATATAATAAGAAATAAAAAGTCGGTTTATGTAGATTGTACACTTGGTGGTGGAGGACATACTGAAGGAATACTTGAAAACTCAACTAGTGATTCAATAGTTATTGCAATTGATCAAGATAAAGAAGCAATAGAATTTGCAAAAAAAAGATTAGAAAAATATTCTGATAGAGTACGAATATTTAGAGATAATTTTAGAAACTTAGACACAGTTATTTACTTAGCTGGGTACAACAAAGTGGATGGAATATTAATGGATATTGGAGTTTCATCGAAACAATTTGATGATCCGACAAGAGGATTTTCATACAAGTATGAAGCAAAATTGGATATGAGAATGAGTGATGAGCTTGAAATAACAGCACATGATATCATAAATAAATTTACTGAAAAAGAAATTGCAGATATATTATATAAATACGGAGAAGAACCAAAGTCACGTAGAATTGCAAAAAAGATAGTAGAACAACGACAAGTTAAAAAAATTGAAACAACAACAGAATTAGCTGATCTAGTAATACGATCAATAGGAAAAAGTATGAAGAAACATCCAGCAAAGAGAACATTTCAAGCATTAAGAATATTTGTAAACAAAGAACTTGAAGTATTGACAGAAGCATTAGATAAAAGCTTAGACCTATTAAATGAAGGTGGAAGATTATTAGTAATAACATTTCATTCTTTGGAAGATAGAATAGTAAAAGAAAAATTTAGAGAATTTGAAAATCCATGTAAATGCCCTCCAGAAATACCAATATGTGTTTGTGGAAAAGTAGGAAAAGGTAAAGTTATTACAAGAAAACCAATAATAGCTAAAGAAATAGAGTTAGAAAAAAATAATAGAGCACATTCAGCAAAATTAAGAATATTTGAAAGAGGTAAATAGTTATGAATAATAGAGAGCGAAAAATACAAGTAGTAGATTTTCCTAAAATACCACATACAATTAAAAAATACGATAACTTCCAAGCACCTGCGATTAAACAACAAAAGAGGGTAAAAGTTAGAAGAAGTATTAATAGAGCAGAATTAATAGGTATGGAAAGTCGTTACATTAAACAAGCAACTTTATATTCTGTAATACTTCTAGCAGTATCTATGTTGAAGATGTTTTCTATGTACTCTTTATCAGATATGGATATAAAAAGAGTAGCTACTGAAAAAAAATTAGCAGAAACACAAAGAGAAGTAGAAGCATTACAAGGAACATTCATATCAAATTTTGATCTGCAACAAGTTGAAGTGAAATCAAAAGAATTAGGATTTATTCCAAGTGAAGGTGTACAGTACGTAGATGTAACAAATTAATTTGTAGTCATTTTAAACCTATATATATTATAAAAAGGCCTTTAAAAAGAAATTTACGGATAAATTTCTTGCTTAATAGGTCTTTTTATTTTATACTAATAGTATTGAAAGAATATAAAAGTAAATTTATTATAGGAGACCAACTATGAAAAGTCGAGAAGATAAGATTACAATAAATGATTTTATAAAAAGTGAAACTGAAAAAATTTATAATGAAATTGTAAAAGTAAGGCGTGAAATTCACATGTGTCCAGAATTAGGTGATGAAGAGCATGAAACAAGTAAAAAGATAAAAAAATATGTTGCTGACTTGGGATTAAAATATAAAGAAGTTGCAGGAACAGGGGTACTTGTCACTATTGAAAATGGGGAAGGACCAGTTGTTGCAACAAGAGCAGATATAGATGCACTTCCTATTCTTGAGGAGAATGATGTTCCTTATAAATCAAAAAATGCAGGAAAAATGCATGCGTGTGGGCATGATGCACATACTTCAATACAACTAGGTGTAGCAAAAATATTAGCAGAGAATAAAGATAAATGGTCTGGAACTGTTAAATTTTTATTTCAACCAGCAGAAGAAACAGAGGGTGGAGCCCAACGAATGATAGATGAAGGTGTTTTGCAAAATCCTCAAGTTGATGCAATATTTGCACTTCATATGGCACCAGAAATAGAAACAGGAAAAATCGGAATTAAATATGGAAAAGTTCATGCATCATCTGCATGGTTTCAAATAAATATTCACGGGGTATCATCACATGGAGCACTTCCGCATAGAGGTATTGATGCTATATTGATTGCTACAAAAGTAGTTGAATATTTGCAAAGTATAATTAGTAGAAGAATCGACCCAAGGGAAGAAGCTGTTATTACAGTTGGTTCAATTCATGGAGGGAATGTAGGAAACATAATATGTGATAGCGTAGAAATGAAAGGAACAATTCGTGCAGTATCTCCTGAAATACGAAGTATGATAGTTGACATGATACATAGTAAATTACCTCTTTTTGTAGAATCGCTAGATGGGACAGCAGATATAAGTACAAGTATAGGCTATGATTCTGTAATCAATAATTATGAGAAAACAAAACAGGTTGAAGAGAATATTATTGATTTATTTGGTGAAGAGGCACTTGAAATTATTGAAAAACCGAGACTAGATGTAGAGGATTTCAGTTATTTTCTACAGAATGTTGAAGGTTGTTTTTACAGATTAGGAACAAGAAACGTAGAAAAAGATACAGTTTATGAACTTCATCATCCCAAATTTAATATAGATGAAGATAGTTTGAAGATAGGAATAGAACTGCAATTGAAGAACATAATGGAATTACTAAAAAAATAAAATAATTGAAAGTAGGAAAAATGGAGAAGAACATCAGGGAAACATTGAGCGTAGGTCAAAAAGTAAATTTAACAATAGAAAAAATTATATTTGGTGGTGAAGGACTAGGTCATTATGAAGGAATCACTGTATTTGTACCTATGAGTATACCAGGAGAAGAATTAGAAATAGAAATAATATCAATCAAAAAAAGTTATGCAAGAGGGCTTATAACTAAAATTATAGTGCCGTCAAAAGATAGGGTAGAAGATTTATCAAAAGTATCATTTGAAGATTTTGATGGTTGTGATTTTGGAATGTTGAAATACGAGAAGCAACTTGAGTTCAAAGATCAAATTACTTTAGAAACAATAGAGAAAATATCAGGACTAGAAATAAGAAATAAATATGAGAATATAATTGGAAGTGAATTTAATAAAAATTACAGAAATAAAACATCAGAACCTATTTTTAAGGAATCAGGTATTATAAAAACAGGTTTTTATTCTAAAAAATCACATAATGTATTTGAAGCTACAGAAAGCATTTTAAAATCAAAAATAGCAGAAGAGGTTACAAGAGAACTCTTAACTAAAATAAATGCCTTAGGAACAGGAAATAATGCTTTTAAAGTATATAATGAAGCTAATAATAGTGGATTTTTGAAACACATCATAATTAGAAATAATGAAAAAAATGATGTTATGATTATAGTTGTAATACACAAAAAATCACAATTAAAAAACTTGTTACAAATATTAGAGGATATGTATAAAGCAAAAGAAGAAATAAAATCAGTATATATATCACTAAAAGAAGAAGCAAATAATATAATATTAGGTGAAGAGTTAAGACATTATTTTGGTGCAAAATATATTGAAGAAGAAATAGAAGGATTGAAATTTAAGATTTATCCAGATTCATTCTTCCAAGTAAATAAGAAACAAGCAGAAAAATTATATAATAAAGCAATAGAGTTTTTTGGTGAAATAGAAGATAAAACTATTGTGGATGCATTTTCTGGAACAGGAACGATAGGAATGTTATTAGCAAAAAAAGCAAAAAATGTTATAGGTATTGAAAGTATAGAGAGTTCTGTTATGTCTGCTAAAGAATCAGCACTTGAAAATAATATAGAAAATATAAAATTTATTTGTGGAAAAGTAGAAAAAGAGTTCTCTAAAGTAATGAAATCTGAAAAAATTGATGGAGTTATTTTCGATCCGCCAAGAAAAGGGATTGATGAAAAAGTACTAAATGTTTTAAAAGAAAACAGGGTTCCATCATTAGTTTATATATCTTGTAATCCTTCAACGTTTGCTAGAGATGCTAAAATTCTAGATGATTTAGGATATAAATTAGAAAAAATAGCATCAGTAGACATGTTTAGTCAAACACATCATATTGAAGTTGTTGCTAAATTTGTAGATAAGAAATAAATACAAATATTGATTTTTTGAAAAAGCAAGTTATAATATAAATGATTTACTTAGATATTATATAAGAAGGAGTCAAAAATGAGTGTGAAAAAAATTAGGAAAGCTGTCATTCCAGCAGCTGGATTAGGAACAAGAGTGCTACCAGCAACAAAAGCACAACCAAAAGAAATGTTAGTAATAGTAGATAAGCCAGCATTGCAGTATTTAGTTGAGGAATTGGTTGAATCTGGAATTGAAGAAATACTTATTGTTACAGGAAGAAACAAAGCATCAATTGAAAATCACTTTGACTATTCATATGAATTAGAAAAGACACTTGAAGAAACAGGTAAAATGGAACTTTTAAAAGTTGTTCAAGATATATCAAAATTATCAAATATTTATTATGTAAGACAAAAAAAACCATTAGGGTTAGGGCATGCAATAAGTTGTGCTGAAGCATTCATAGGAGATGAACCATTTGTTGTTGTATTAGGTGATGATATTATGCATACAGAGGTGGATCAATTGAGAGTTTCAAAACAATTAATTGATAAATATTATGAACTTGGTGGTGGGAATATATTAGGTGTGCAGCAAGTTCCAAAGGAAGACACAAATAAATATGGGATAATAAAGCCACTTAATAGAATTGACGATCGAACAATTGAAGTTGAAGACTTTATTGAAAAGCCAAAAGTTGAAGAAGCGCCAAGCAACTATGCTGCATTAGGGAGATATGTATTAGAACCGGGAATATTTAAATATTTAAGAAATTTAAAACCTGGAGCAGGTGGAGAAATACAATTAACAGATGCTATAATAGAAATGGCAAAAGAAAATGGAAAACTTTATGCATATGACTTTGATGCACTAAGATATGATACAGGGGATAAATTTGGTATGTTTAAAGCAAATTTTGAGTTTGCAGTAAGACATCCAGAGTTAAAAGAGAAAGTAAAAGAATACCTCGATTTATGGTTTGAAAAAAACAAATAAAACATATAAAATAAGAAGAAGAGAGACTATCAAAATATTATTGATAGTCTCTTTTTAAAATAAAATTAAAATAAAGTACGCCAAAAAACATAAACTCAGAAAATTATAACTTACAACCCAACAAATAAGCATTATATACGAAATAATTATTGATAACTGTTCAAAAAATAACAATAGCGTATAATTAAAATCAATAGAAATTAATTAGATATGATGTGAACAAATTAGAAGGAGGAGAATTGGGATATAAGTTAAATAATGAAAGTTCTATGAGTTATGAAGATGTAAAAATAATAGAAGAATTAATTGAGAGAAAAATTATACTTACTGAAAGACTTATGAGAAAAATTGGAATAAGTAAAGAATCTCTTTTATATCGCATTCAGAAGATAAATTCTTCTCTACTACATAATGAGGATGATAAAATAGAAATATATGATGACAAATTCTTGTATTTGAGAATTGAAGAAACATCAAAATTAACACAAGAAACACAAAAAATAAAAAGAACCTCTAAAGAATTAAGAAAAGAAACTATACTAATACAACTTTTGTTTTCTGATGAAATTTTAAATTTAAATGAATTAACTTCCTTTTTTTCTGTTGTAAGAAACACAGTTAAATCAGATGTAGATGAAGTTTTTGCTGATAATAATATAAATAAATTTGATTATGAGCAGTCCAACTCTAAAATTCAATATATAAATAAAAAAATACCAGATCACAAAAAAATAAAAGAAAAATTAGTGGAAAAATATATCTTCAGTTATATTAATGGAACAGAGGACATGTATATAAGAAGAATAGTAAATTTATTGAATGAAGAGTTAAAAATTTTCCATAAAAGCTATTTAAATATGGCAGTTAGGCATACTCTTGAAGAAACTTATAATGAATTGAGATATTATGATTACAATAAACTGATGGCAAAAATTGTGTTAATGATATCTAGTAAAAAAGGAAAAGAGAAAAGAAGAGGCTTGGAAATAAGAGAAAGTCATCTTATGGATGAAACAAATGTAGCACATCAACTTAAAAAAATAGAAAAAAAAGAAGAAGTATTTTTTACATCAAGGGAAAAAAATGAAATAATGAGGTTTATAAGTAAAGCAAATATTGGGTTAGTTGATAGTGGTAGTGCTGAATATCAAGTTTCAGATGATCTCATAGACTACAACACAGGAAAAGACACATTAAATAATGTCCTATTTATAAGGGATGTAAGGGATAAAGATTTTGAAAATATTTTACTGAAAATTATGCAAAAATATAATATTAAAAATTTCAATGTTATGTCCTTTCTAGAATATTTTAAAAGTAAAATATTTGGAAATATTGATTGTATTATTTTTATTACTGAAAATGATGATTTTAATGATATAGGAAAAAATAGTGCAGTTAAAATATTAATAAATCTAAAAAATTATGAAAATGATATTCAAGCACTTGAGGTTATAAAAAAAATCAAGGGATAGGGGAGATGTTTGAATATGAGTGGTGAAGGTATGAAGTCTTTTGCTTTTAATATTAACAATAAAAAAGTAAAAGTAAATTGTATCGTCAATAAGTTACTAGAAGACAAAGAAATTATTGTGACAAAATTGGATAGAGAAAATGGAGAGTTAGAGATATTAATTGAAAGTATAAAAAACAATAATATTGATCTAGATTTTCAAGATTTTGTTGATGAAGTGATGGAAGAGATAAAACAGTATAATACATTGAATTCTAGCAATAAAGAAATAGATATATTAGACATATTTGAGAATAAAAAATAAAATTTTAAAAAATTAAAGTAATAATAAATACTTCTTCGGAGTGTACCAATTTATAGTTGGTACACTTTTATTTTATACACGCTATTGACAAATAGTTTTTT
>JAGOYM010000052.1 GCA_018059165.1 Leptotrichiaceae bacterium
TTATTTTCCATTTTATCACTTTCCTATCTCTATTTAGAATTATAATTTTTCATTAGTATAACACACTTCTATACATCTACAAAGATAAACCCTTAATAATACTTTCTATATATAAAATGAATTGTTGAGGTCTTTTTTTTATTCTTTTATTTATGGTATAATAGATAGGAAACAATTTAATTTAATTATATGATTATTTTGGTAAGGAGGAAATATGAGTTTACCTATCACACCTTTACTTTCAATGGAAAAGGATGAGAAGCAACAAATGCTATTGGAAACTGTAAAACTATTAGGCGGGCTACTTGGGCACACCGTCCTAAACTATTCTGGCAAAAATATTTATGAAAAAACCCAACAGATTGTAAAATCTTCTTCTGATTTTCATTCTGATGATACTATAACTACGAGGGAAGAATTATCGCATCTCTGTGAGGATCTGAATGATTTCGAAGCATTACGTGTAACTAGAGCTTTTAGTTTGCTTTCTTTACTTGCAAACATCGCTGAAGACGTACATCAAAATCGTAGACGAAAAATATATAAAGCGAAAGGTGGTAACCCTCAAACAGGGACACTTAAATTTGCTTTGCAAAAATTAAAAGAACATGGTATTGGTAATGAAGAGATCTTGAAAGCTATGAAAAATGTAGACGTTGTTCCAGTATTAACTGCACATCCTACACAAGTTCAAAGAAAAAGTATCTTGGATTTAACACATGCTATTGCTAAACACTTGGCTAAATATGATTATGTTCTTGCTACTCAATTCGATGAAGAGGAATGGGTAAAAACATTAAATAAACAAATCCAAATTTTATGGCAAACTGCTATGCTTAGAACATCTAAATTACGTGTTTCTAACGAGATAAACAATGCTCTTAGCTATTATCCTATAACATTTTTAAAAGGAATTCCTAACATAATGCAACGTTATCAAGAAATTGCAAAAGAAATGGGAGAAGATGCTAGTGTCGTTGAGAACTTAAGACCTTTACGAATGGGAATGTGGATCGGTGGAGATAGAGATGGTAATCCATTTGTCACTGCTGAAACACTTAATAGTTCCGCACAAATGCAAGCAGATATGATTTTTAAATATTATTTAGAAAATATTGATAAACTTTATGAAGAACTTTCTATAACGGAGTCTATGACTAAAGTTACTGATGATTTGATTACTTTAGCGTCTAACTCTGGTGAAATGTCACCACATAGACAAAACGAACCTTATAGAAGAGCATTAACTGGTATGCGGAACAAAATGCTATCTACTGCACACGCATTATTAGAAGATCGTTCAGAATTAGAGCCACTTAAGATTATTGTAGATCGTTATGACACACCTGATGAATTTAGATGTGACCTGAAAATTATTGAGACATCACTTATTTCTAATAATAGTGCTTCTCTTATAGATGGTACTTTGACTGAACTTATAGAAGCAACGAAAGTTTTTGGATTTCATCTAGCTACTATTGATATTAGACAGAATTCGGAAGTCCATCAAGAATGTGTTGCCGAATTATTAAGCAACGCAGGAATTACTCCTAATTATAGTGAATTAACTGAAGATGAAAAATGTAAAATTCTATTGGAAGAGTTAGATAGCCCTAGACTATTAACTAATCCGCATATTGAATACAGTGAAGTATTAATTAAGGAGATTGATATTCTAAAAAAAGCGCGTCAATTAAAAGATCTTTTTGGTGAGCGTATAATTGAGCAATCTATAATTTCACAAGCAACTAGTATATCTGATATGCTAGAAGTTGCAATTCTTTTAAAAGAAGTAGGACTTGTTATAGGTGGTACCGATTCAATCTGTAGAGTTGATATAGTTCCTTTATTTGAGACTATTGAAGATTTAGAGTCAGCTCCTGAAATTATGAAAAATTATTTTGCACTACCTATTGTTAACACTTGGCTTAATAAGAGAAACATGGCTCAGGAAGTAATGTTAGGTTATTCTGATAGCAACAAAGATGGTGGATTCTTAAGTTCTAACTGGTCTTTATATGTTGCTCAAGAAGCATTAACTGAGATAGGTAATGCATGTAATGTTGATCTTTCATTCTTTCATGGTAGAGGTGGAACTGTTGGACGTGGAGGCGGACCAAGTTATGATGCAATCCTATCACAACCAACAGGAAGTATACATGGGAGACTTCGTTTAACAGAACAAGGTGAGATGGTCGGTGCAAAATATAGTGATCCTGACTTAGGTATTAGAAACCTAGAAGCTTTAGTCTCTGCAACGTTAGAGTCTACTGCATTTGGAGTAAAAGAAGCTGTTGATTATTCTGAATATAAAGTAATTATGGAAGAAATATCAAATATTAGTTACAATGCATACAGAAAATTAGTTTATGGAACTGAAGGATTTAGAGAATTTTTCTTTTCAGCAACGCCTATAAATGAAATTGCGGAGTTAAATATTGGATCAAGACCTTCATCAAGAAAAACATCAAACAGAATCGAGGATTTGCGTGCAATCCCTTGGGTATTCTCATGGTCACAAATTAGAATAATGCTACCTGGTTGGTATGGTGTTGGAACTGCATTCAAAGAATGGATATGTAGAGATGAGAAAAATCTTGATATATTAAAGAAAATGTACAAAGAATGGCCATTCTTTAGAAGTGTTATTTCTAATATTGACATGGTTATGTCAAAGACTGACTTAGCAATTGGATCAAAGTATGCTGAATTAGTTCCTGACAAAGAGATTTCTAAAAATATTTTTGGAGAGATTGTTAAAGAATGGGAATTAACTTTATCTATAATTTTAGATATTGAAGAACAAGACGTCTTATTATACGATAATCCTATTCTTACACGTAGTTTAAGAAATAGATTACCTTATCTTGATTCATTAAATCACCTTCAAGTTGAGCTTTTAAAGAGATACAGAGAGGGAGATAAATCAGAAGAATTAAGAAAAGGAATACATATTGGAATAAATGGTCTTGCAACAGGACTTAGAAATAGTGGATAAAATAAAAACTCGACCTAATTAGTCGAGTTTTTTTAATTAATAATTTTCTGGAAATAGAATTCTTTCTACTCCCTCAATTATAATATGTAATATAATCATATGAACTTCTTGTATTCTATCTGATGTTTCACCTGGTATTATAAATTCATAATCACAGACTCCCTTTAACTTTCCACCATCTTTTCCTAATAATGCTACTGTTTTTAACCCTTTTTCTTTTGCAATTTTGAATGCTTCAATTATATTCTGAGAATTTCCTGATGTTGAAATACCAAAGAAAAAATCTCCTTTTTGACCGAATGCTTCTATCCCTTTTGCAAAAACAAAGTCGAATCCATAATCATTTCCAACACAAGTAATATGTGATGAATCACTTATACTTAATGAAGGTAATGCTTTTCTATCTTTTCTAAATCTTCCTGTAAATTCTTCAGCAAAATGCATCGCATCACAATTACTACCACCATTACCTGCAATAAGAGATTTCTTACCCTCTTTGTAGGCATTTGCTAATCCTTCTGATATTTCAGCAGTTTTTGATATGTTTTCTTCATTCTCCACAAAATTTTTAACAGTTTCATATGCTGTTAAGTAAGACTTTCTAAGCTCATCTTTTATAGCCATGATTCACATCTCCTTACATATAAGATTATTTTATTTTTTTGTTTTCTTTACTTTTGTAACTAATGGTGCATTATCTCTATTAATTTTGTAATTTTCTAAAAACTCTACAAATTTACTAATTCCTTCTTTATCTTCATTTTCTCTTATTAATACTATTTGGAATCTATCTTCTGATTTTTCAAATTTATGAACTAATTTCAATGCTCCTCTTTCAACTTCTTCATGGACACTGTAATAAGGTAATATTGCAAATCCTAATCCATCTTTTATTAAGTTTTTCATTGTCTCAATACTTCCATTAACAGATATTCTCTTATCTAGGTTAAATCCAACTATTTTTTCGAATAAATCTAAATATTTATTTGTAAGTATTGTATCTCTTTTTAAAAGAGGTATGTTTTGTAGTTCATCTAAGTTTGTTATTTCCTTACCAGCTACAACAACAAAAGGATAATCTTCTGTTTCTATTACTTTTATCTCTTTATCTTCAATAAAATACTCTTCCATTAGAGCGATGTCTACCGTTCCTTCTTTTAGATGTTTTACTAAAGATTCTTTGTTTTTAATATATAAATCAAATTCAATTTCAGGGTATTGTTTTCTGAATTCTACCATTATTCTAGGAAGAACAGGCTCACCAATATTATGTGTTGCTCCTATTGAAATTTTACCTTTTTTATATTGTAAAATTTTCTTCATTTCATTTTCCATTCTTGAAATTTTCTCAAAAACATCTTGTGACATTTTAAAAAGTTCTTTCCCTGCAAATGTTAGTTTGAAATTTTTAGAATTTCTTTCTATAAGCTGTAATCCTAAAGTAGATTCTAATTTTTTTATTTGAATCGAAACTGCAGATTGGCTAATGTATAATTTCCTAGCCGCCTTCGTAAAACTCTTCTCATTACACGCTTCAAAAAATATTTTTAAGTGATGAATATCCATTATTACCTCTCTTCTTTAACCATATATAAATTATATGGTATTATATACCTTTTTAAATCATTTGTCTAGTTTATTCTTTGTTGCTAAAAATATATGATTTTAAAATACAAAAACATAAATTTTACTTTGACAAATTCGAAAAATAAGATACAATTGTAAAAATAACCAGATTTTTTAGGTTATGGAATACAAAAAAATAATGAATATAGAGGTGTTTTATGGGTATAGATTACAGAAAAAATATTTCAGTTGCCATGAAGCGTGAAAAAGCTGATTTGATTTTGAAAAATGGAAAAATTATAGATGTTATAAATCTTAAAATTATTGAGAAAGATGTTGCAATTGTTGATGGAATGATTGTTGGTATTGGTAAGTATGATAATTCAGATAATATCATTGATCTTAACGGGAAATACATATCTCCTGGGCTTATTGATGGTCACGTACACATTGAGTCATCTTTGCTACCACCTAAGAGTTTCTCTAGGGTTTCACTTCGAAATGGTGTTACAACGGTCATAGCTGACCCTCATGAGATTGCAAACGTATCAGGAACAAAAGGTATCCAATTTATGTTAGATGAAGCTAGTGACGTTGATTTGGACATTATGTACATGCTCCCATCGTGTGTGCCAGCAACTAACTTTGAAAATGCTGGTGCTGTAATAATGAATGATGATCTTAAACCGTTTTACTCGCACAAAAATGTACTAGGACTTGCCGAGATGATGAATTTTCCTGGAGTTCTAAACCTTGATAACGGTGTTTTAGAAAAACTAGAATACGCAAACTCAATAAATAAAGTTATTGATGGACATGCACCAGGTATAGATGAAGAATCACTGAATGCCTATATAACATCAGGAATATCAACTGATCATGAATGTGAGAACCTTGAAGACATGCAAAAAGAGGTATGTTCGTGTTAATTCGTGAAGGTACTGCCGCAAGAAACTTGTCTACGTTAGTCAAACATGTAACATTAGAGAATAATTCGTTAGTTGGGCTATGTACAGATGATAAGCATCTTGATGACTTAGTAAACGAAGGAAGTATAGATTTTTCTATTAGAAAGTCTATATCTCTTGGTATCGATCCTTTATTAGCTGTTAGATTAGGAACATATAATACTGCAATTGCATATAGTTTGAAAGATAGAGGGTCTATAACACCAAATAAGATAGCTGATTTTGTAATTCTTGATGACCTTAATACATTTAAGATAAATAGCGTTTACAAATTAGGTAAGAAAATGGAAACTTCACTTGATAGTATACTAGCAGTTGATTCTTCTGACTCTATTAGTGAATCAAAAGTTTTAATTCCTAATGAAATTAATTGGGATATCCCTATAAAATCAACAAAAGTTAGAACAATACAGATTATTCCTAACAATTTATATACGTCAGAGTGTATTATAGATGTCAATATTGATAGCAATGGTAATTTTATTCCAGAACCAGAAATAAATAATACTGCAAAAATGTTTGTTATAGAAAGACATAATAACACAAAAAATAATGTTGGAAAAGCTATTGTAAAAGATTTAGGTATAAAGAATGGTGCCATTGCAACAACAATTGCACATGATTCACACAACTTGATTGTTGTTGGAACAAACAATGAGGATATAGAGTTGGCAGTTAGAACTGTTGAAAAAATTGGTGGTGGGTTAGTTTCGGTCGTTAACGGTAAAGTTGTTGGACAAACTACTTTAGAAATTGCCGGACTTATGACAAAAAGATCTGTTAGCAGTGTATTAGAAGATCTTGATACGTTACACCATTCATTAAAAGAGCTTGGATTTAGCAACGCATTCAATCCTTTTCTTACTTTATCATTTTTATCTTTACCTGTTATTCCAAAATTGAAGTTAACAGATAAAGGATTATTTGATATTGATGCATTTGATTTTGTAAACATAGAAGTTTAATAGTTCCACTAATAAAAGAAGTCAGTTCACTTCAATTGTGTCCTGACTTCTATTTTATTTATTTTTTATTTGTTTTTGGTGTTGTTTGTGTTGTAGCAGCCTCTTGTTTTTTAATATCAGCTAGAACTTGATCAGCTTCTTTAATTCCAGCTTTTTGTGCTTCTGTTATTAGCTGTTTACCTTCATCTTTTTTACCAAGATTATAGTACATTACTCCAAGTAATAATTTTGAAGAATCACTCTTATCTTCAACTATTGATTTTATAAAATATTTATTTGCTAATTCAAATCCTTGTCTTGCTTCAAAATATTTTGCTATTTCTTGACTCGTTACTTGTTGATTAATTACTTTCATTGCAGAAATAGTCTTTGCTATCATCGCTTCATCTTTTTTTAGTTCATATACTTCTAATAAATCTGCTTGATATCTCAATATTTTTGGTGCTAATGCAGCAGCTTTTTTATATTCACTTTCTGCCATAACTAAATCTTTTTTTACTTCTTGGTTAAATCTTCCTGATAATTCTAGAACCATTGGATCTTTTCCAGCTGTTCTTTTTTTCATATCTAATACATAATTTTCTGCTGCTTTATTATCTTTTTCTAGCATAGATATATTAACTAGATTATAAAGAGCTCCAATTGCATCACTAGAAGAATTATTCTTGTCTTTTATTGCTGCCAAAGAATACGTCTTTGCTTTAGCATTGTCTTTTGTTGCTAAATAATATGATGATAATTTGTAATTTGCTTTAACTGAGTATTCTTTATCTTTTGAAGTTGCTATTGTTTGCAACATTTTCACTGCTTCTTCTATTTTATTCTCTTGAGAATATTGTATTGCTTGATCGTAATCAGCTTTAGTATCTGCAAACATTGCTGTTGACAGTGTTAATATTCCTAACATAAGTATTACTTTTGCTCTCATTGTTTTTATCATTTTTCTTCCTCTCAAATTCTTAATTTTTTGTTTTACTCAAATCCATTCTACCACAGCACAGGTTATAATTCAATTTGTTAACCCTTAGTTTTATCTTTATCTTTTCCTGATTTTGAATTTAAAATATCTAATATTATATAATTATCTTCCCCACTTTTATTATTTTGCAACATAGATCCAAGCCTTTTTGCCAGAAACAAATGTTTCTAGAACTCTTTTGTAATTGCTTACCTCGTATTTATCGGTTGAGTCTAATTCTTCTTCTGTAATTTCATAAATAGTTCCATTTATCATATCATTTGATATCCCCGTTTTCATAGCTATTGGATGGAATTCTTTTCCACTTTTTTTTATAACTTCGTCATCAGTAATTTTTAATTTATCTAATTTATAATTTAACAAACTATCTTTTACACCTTCAAGCAAACGACCATAAGTTTCTATCTGAACTCTGTCTAATTGCAATGTTCCATATGAAAAAAGATAATGTTTGTTACTATTAATTTGTGTTTTCATATTTTCT
>JAGOYM010000053.1 GCA_018059165.1 Leptotrichiaceae bacterium
GACAATGTTATTCTGTCTTTTGGAAAATCTTTTTTCAATTCTTCTGGTGCATTTTCCATAAGCATCCCATATTTTACTACTTCTAACATCTCATAATCATTCCACTGATCACCAAATGCCATAGTCTCATCCAATGAAATTCCATATTTTTCTAATACATACTCAACTGCTTTTCCTTTATTTACATTTTTATTCAAAACTTCTAAATAATGTGGCTTTGAGAACACATAATTAACTTCTGAAATTGTTTGCTCAAGCTCCTTTTTTAAATTTAATAAAATCTCATTATCTGCTATAAATAAACCTTTTGTTGATGTTTTATTATTAAACTCATCGAAGTCTTCTAGAATGTAATTTATTCCTACACTTTTTGAGTATGCAATTGCTTCCTCACTATTATTTTCAACATATAATTCATCATCATTGTACAAATTTAAGTGTATTCCTTTTTCTCTTGATATTTTTACTAATTTGCCAACAATTTCTGATGATAACGGCTGCTCGTAAATATTGTTGCTTTCATTGTCATCTGCTGAAACAATTCTCGCTCCATTATATGTTATCGTTTCATGCTTTAAGGCTAATTCTTCAACAAATGGTTTTGATGATTTATAACTTCTCCCTGTTGATACAAAGAACTTTATCCCTTTTCCCTCAAGTTCATTAATTTTCTCTTTCAATCTATTTGAAATTGTTAAGTCTTCTCTTAATGTTGTCCCATCCAAATCCATAAATACTGCTTTTATCTTCATTTTACCTCCTAAATTTCATCATCAACAATTTCTTTTTCTTCTATAACTGAATTTCTAACTTTCTCATCTGTTCCTAAATAATCCAATGTCACATCAAGAATATCAACTAAGTTGATACTTTGTGTGTACTTTGTACCATGTTTTAATATATTTGCATAAAAGTCTATAAATCCTAAATCTCTATTATTATCTTTTGATTGTTCTAAAATTTTAAGTGTTTTATATTTTCGCACAATTTCACTAATTTGAGATAATTTATGAAGATCATTGCTAAGTTTTTGAAGAAATTCCTCTTCTCCTAGATTATCTAGTAATTCTAGAAACTTCACGTATGTTGTATATTTTTTAATTCCCTCATATTTTCCTGCTATTTTTTCAAATCTTTTAGAGTCTTTGAAATTTTTCAAAAATTCATTTTGTTTTTCATCAACTAATATATCTGCAACATCTGATTTATCTGACTTGTTAACAAACCAATTCGACATATTTGTATTGTCGATTTCTTTTATTTTAGTATATTTTGCACTTCTATTATCTAACATCAATTTTCTTTCATTTACTAATAAATAAAAGTATTCTTGCTCAACTCTATAATAGAAATTGACTATCTCTTTCGGCGCTATTTTTTCATTTATTATTTCTTCAACTATATTTATATATATTTCCAATATATAGTTTAATACTGAACTTTTCCAATTTACCTCATCTGTTCCTTCATTTTCAACATAATAATGCAACTTACTATATTCATGAATAGAATAGAATATTTGTTTGTCATCATGTATAAAATATTCTAAATATTTTACATATTTTTCTGGAAGTTTTTTTGCTTTAATTATAAAATAATTCAAAAGATGTATGTAATCTAATTCATACCATTGCTTTGCAGCATCCTTAAAATTAGTTAATTGATTATTTACTCTGTAATTTTCAACTTGCTCAATTGTAAATTCGCTGAAATCAAAGTCAATCCCTGTAACTTCAAATAAAATCTCATTTTTCACAACTTTTTCTACAGGTAATATCATTTCTTTATCTATCTTTTTTAGTTTTTTATGTAACTCTACAATTTCCAAATCCATTTTATAAATGTGTGATAAGTCTAATTTTTCATTAGTCTTTATCATATTAACAAAATCAATGATTGTAAATAAATACCCCACATCTTTTTGTCTCTCTTTACTTAAGTAATATTTATGATCTAGAAAAAATAAAAATATGTCATTTATATTATATTTATCAAAACTCTCAACTATATTATTTTTATTTAATATATACGTTATTGGATTGAATATTTCTTTATTCCATCTAAATGCTGCTTCCTTAAAAGAAACATTCATATTTTTTTTAGTTTCCAAAAAATGATTAAACTTTTGAATTTCTTGTATCAATCTATTGTATTTACCTGGTTCAGAAAACATTATCTCTCCTAACCCAGTTTCTTTATCAAACATATTTTTTTCTCTATAAATTATATCTTCTGATTTATCACCAGTCGCTAAAAATTCCAATACTTCTGCTTCTATGGAATTAAATCCTAGAAATTTTGCAACTGATATTCTATGATTTCCATCATATACATAATATTCATCTTTTATTTTATACAAAATGACAGGAGGTAATGATGTATTATTAATGTTCGCAACATACATTTGTTCCCAACGTTCTTTTATAATATCATTTTTAGGTTTGAAATTCTTATCAAAATCTGTATATTTTTGAACGCTTCCAATTATCTTATCAATCAAGACTTCTTTTAATCCTAAATTGACACTGTTGTAAGCATTTTGCTGTTTTTGCTCATCATGAAATGATTTGAGATCTTCTCTTTTTTCCAATCCAAATAAAATTTTTGCTGTTTTTCCTGATTTAGAAAATTTCCTATATGCTTCTCTAGCTTCATCTGCTATGATTTTATTATTATCCATCACAACCTCCTCCTTATTTAATAAAATTTATTTTTCAAAAGTATACACTCTATATCCAAAAGTATTACTAACTTGTGTTTCTCCAACCATTGTATCTTGATAATCCATATAATTAATTAAATGTATATGCCCGTGAATCCATAATTTTGGTTTAAATAACTTTATTACTCTATTGAATATTGAAAATCCTTCATGAACCCTATCATTTACATCATGAATCCCTTTCGGTGGTGCATGAGAAATAACTATATCAATACCTCGTAACATAAACGGGATATTTTTTAGTATTCTAAAAAACATATCTTTCTCCGTATATTGATGTTCTTTGTATGAATATACTTTTGACCCATCTAATCCTAATATCCTTAATCCTTTATAATTAATAAATTTTCCATCTATATTCTTTGCAAATGGGATAGGATAGTCTTTGTGATAAACATGATTTCCATTCACATAAATCATATCTTTATTCAGTACTGATACAAGGTAATCTAAATAATAGTTAGAAACATCTCCTGCAGACATTATAAAATCAACGTCTTTAAAACGATCTTTTAAGGTTTCCATATTCATATTATTTAATATATCTATATCTGAAATACATAAGAACTTGTAATTCTTCCTATATGACTTTTTGATCATTATTATTCTCCTTTTTTAAAATGAGGAGAATCACCCCATTCACCAAATCCTACTGTATCCCCAACACTTCTAACTCTTCCTGTTAAGCAGCTTTTACATTCATCTGCATTGTCATCAAGACATGGTTTGTTATCATATAATTGATACTTTTCTCTATGTTCGGGTATTGTAATTATTGGCATCAATATATTTCCCCCAGCTTTTAACCCTAATTCTCGACCTAATGGATTTAATGCTTGAAGTGCTGTTGTTGCTGCAATATTTACATCTTTCAAGAATATTCTTGCTATTGCTATCATTTTCAATCCATAAATAAATCTAGTGTATTTATCAATCTCTGTATCTTTTCCTTCTTCTATGACTTTTGCTCCTAATGGTGTGTCTTTATGAACAACATAAGGTCCCATACCTATCATATCTATATCCATTTCTTTGAAAAATAAAATGTCATCAACCATATCTTCTTCCGTTTGATTTGGTAGTCCAATCATAACTCCAGTACCTACTTGATAACCTATTTTTTTTAGTGTTTTCAAGCAACCTACTCTTTTCTCATACGAATGTCTTTCATTGTTTGGATGTATTTTAGAATACAGTTCTTGGTTTGTTGTCTCTATTCTCAATAAATATCTATGTCCACCTGCAGCAAACCATCTTCTGTACGTTTCTTCTGTTTGCTCCCCTAGACATAGTGTTAATCCTAATTCCCCATTACTTACTTCTTTTATTTTTATAATTGCTTCTTCAACAAAGTCTGTAAATTCAGGATCTTGTCGCTCTCCTGATTGTAGAGTTATTGATCCATAATTGTTATCGTATGCCCATTTTGCCATTTCAATAATTTCACTCATTGTCATATCAAATCTTTCAGTATCTTTATTGCTAAGTCTTATTCCGCAATAATAACAATCTTTGATACATTTATTTGAAAATTCTATAAGTCCTCTGTAATATGCTTTTTTTCCGATATATTTCTCTTTTATTTGATATGCTCTTTTGTACAACTTTTCTAAGTCTTCTTGTTTTTTAAGACTCATCAAATAAATCAGGTCATCTTTTGTAAATTGTTCTTGTCCTAAGACTTTATCCAAAGTTTCATCTATGTCAATTTTATTTGTCATGTTTTCTCCTTATTTAGCTCGCTCTCTCGCTACTATTTCTTTTAATTTTTGAATAAATATATCTATTTCATCTTTTGTATTATATCTTCCAATGCTTACTCTAATTGATGATTTAAGGTCTTCTTCTGACGCTCCCATAGCTTTTAATACGTGTGATGTTTCCATTGCACCTGACATACATGCAGATCCTCCACTAACACATATTCCTTCCATATCAAGCGCTACCATAAGTGTTTGCACATTGCAATCCTCCAGTGTTATATTAACAACACTACTAATTCTTCTTGAGTTACCACAATTTATCTTTATGTTACATATCTCTTCCTTTAATGCCTCTTCTAAATATATTTGCATCTCTTTTTCTTTTGCTTGCTCTTCTTCCATATCACTATAAACAATTTCAAGTGCTTTTGCCATTCCTACTATTCCATGTACATTCTCTGTTCCTGATCTTCTATTTCTCTCTTGCGATCCACCTGTAATTTCTTTTTCAATCATATAATTTTGATCTAAGTATAAAAATCCTGTACCTTTTGGCCCATAAAATTTATGTGCAGCTGCACTCAGTGCATGTATTCCTTGTTTTTTAGGGAGTATCATTTCTTTCCCTACACCTTGAATTGCATCTGTGTGTAAGACAATTCCTTTACCTTCTATCATTTTAGCAATTTCATCTATTGGCTGTACAACACCTGTTTCATTATTTACATACATTACTGAAATTGCAACAGTGTCATTTCTTATAGCATTTTTAAGTTGCTCAAGATCTATAACACCTCTTTCTGTAACATCTATGTATGTTACTTCATAGCCCTCTTTTTCAAGTGCTTGACATGTTTTCAAAACTGTTGAATGTTCTATTTTAGATGTTATTAAATGTTTTCCTTTTGACTCATTTACTTTTAGAGCTCCTCTTAATATCAAATTATTTGATTCTGCCCCTCCAGATGTAAATATTATTTCCTTAGCATCTACTTGTAGTAATTTTGCTATTGTTTCTCTAGATTTTTCTATTGCTGCTCTACTTTTTTGTCCCTGTCTATGTGTTGAAGATGGATTTCCCCAGTGCTCCTCAAAAGACTTATTCATCTCCTCAATTACTTCAGGTAGTATTCTTGTTGTTGCTGCATTATCAAAATAAATCATATTTAGTTTAGTTTCCTTTCCAATTCTAATTATTATAATATCATTATACAATATATTTCTTTCTTTTTCTATGAATTTATATTGTTTTGTACTCTTATTATTTCTTGGCAGCTTGAAAATAAAAAAAGGGAGATCTACTCCCCCTGATTCTACAAAGTTATAACAACTGATTTCAATCTTGTCATACTTTCGATACTGTATTTTATTCCTTGTGCTCCAACACCAGAATATTTAACCCCTAAGAATGGGAAATTATCTGGACCTCTTTGCGTCTTATTATTTATATGAACTGTTCCAACTTCTAATTTTTCAGCTATTCTTAGTGCTTTTTCAACATCTTTAGTGAAAACTGCACTTTGAAGTCCAAAACTTGATCTATTTGATATTTCAATAGCTTCTTCTTCATCTTTTATTCTAATTATTGGTAATATCGGTCCAAATGGCTCTTCCCATGCTAATTTCATATCTAGATTAACATCATCAAATACTACTGGCCATACTAAGTTTTTCTCTCTTTTTATTTGATTTAATGGTTTTGCACCTTTTTCTAATGCATCTTCCATTAATACTTCTATAAAGTCTGCTGCTCTATTGTCTATTAATGGTGTTATGTCTGCATCATCCATAGGATTTCCTACTTTTAACGCATTTACTTTTTCTTTTATTTTTGTTGCTAATTCTGTAGCAATGCTTTCAACTGCTAGTACTCTTTTTATTGCTGTACATCTTTGTCCAGAGTAGCTAAATGCTCCTGCAACTATCTCTGATGCTGCTTTTTCAAGATCCGCATCTTCTAATACTATTGCAGAATCTTTCCCACCCAATTCAAGCATTATAGGTCTCATACCAGCTAATTTCCCTATTTTTTCTCCAACTGGAGTACTTCCTGTGAAATTTATAAAGTTTATTCCTTTGTGTTCTACTACAAAATCTCCTATTTCGCTACCTTTTCCTGTTATTGTGTTCAATACACCTTTTGGTATTCCTGCTTCTTCAAATGCTTTTGCCAAAGCTAATCCACTTATCGATCCTTGTGTAGGTGGTTTAAAGATTACAACATTTCCAGTTATTAAAGCTGGTGCTATTTTTGAAGCTGATAAATTTATTGGATAATTAAACGGTGCAATTGCTAATACAACACCTACTGGAACTCTTCTAACTAAAGCCATTTTACTCTTGCTTCCTGCCTCAAAGTTTCCACCTTCAACTATCTCTCCAACAACTCTTAATCCTTCTGCTGCTGTATATCTAATAAGATCTGCTGTTCTAACTACTTCTGAAATAGCTGCTTTCAGTCCTTTAGAAACCTCTTTTGCAAGAGTTTCTCCCATTGAATTTTGATCTCGTTCTAAAATATCCGCAACTTTGTACAAATATCTTGCTCTCTCTGTTGCTGACAACTTCTTCCATCCTTCAAGAGCTTCTCTCGATGATTTAATTGCCGCTACAACGTCTTCTTGAGACATTGCCGGAACTGTTCCTAGGTCTTCCCCATCTATTGGTGAGTAGATCGATATTTTCTTTTCTGACTCAACCCATTCTCCATTTACTAAATTTTTGTAATCCATAATCATTTTCCTTCCTTCTATTTTTAGTATATATTTTATTTATTTAACAACAACATTATCGTTTAACCACTGTAATATTTCATCATATATTTGATATCTATTAGTTTCATTAAGTGATTCGTGTCTTCCATCTTCATTTTTCAAGATTTTTATTTTTCTTTTTTTATTCTTAAGGATTTTAGCATATTTTTTCTGTGATTTACCACATTTTGTAGCTTGATCCATTGTTCCAAATACTAGTAATGCACTTGCATCATCTTTTGTTTTTTTCGCATTTTTCTTCGTATATGTCATTAACTTGAATAACTCATTGAAAAACCTAGGTGACACATTATACCCACATAATTCATCATTTACAAATTTTTCTACTTCTTTTTCATCTCTTGAAAGCCAATCTGAATACGTTTTATTTGGACTAAATTTCTTATTGTATTTACTGAAAACTTTATTTAATATAGATTTCTTTATGAAAAATGACATTATTTCTAATCTTGAAATAAATCTTCCAAAAAGAAGTGATGATAATGATTTATCTGGTTGCCCTGATAACACATAGTATTGTATTTGCTCATCAATTACTATCCTTTGTGCTATTTCTGATCCCATGCTGTGACCAATTACTATCGGCTTTTCTTCTTGGAAATTTTCTGAAATAAACTTTTTCACATCATCAACTACACCTGTCAATCCTAGCTTTCCAAAGTCACCGTATTTCGAAACTTTTAATTCTCCGTGTCCTCTACATTCTAACACATAAACATTGTATCCATTAGAAGATAAAAATTCAGAGA
>JAGOYM010000016.1:0-4338 GCA_018059165.1 Leptotrichiaceae bacterium
ACAAAATATGGAGGTATCAAATGATTTCATTATTAACAAAAAAAACTAAAATTGTAGCTACCCTTGGTCCAGCTACTGCATCACCTGAAATACTTGAAAAATTACTAACTAATGGTGCTAATGTAATTAGACTCAACTTCTCTCATGGAGAACAAGAAATACACAAAAAAAGTATAGAAATGATTAGAGAAATTTCTGGTAAACTAGGTATCCATGTAGGTATTCTTGCAGATATAAAAGGCCCAAAAATACGTGCTGGCGAATTTAAGGAAGATACACAATTAATAAAAGGAAATAATATAATTATACAAAAAAAAGAAATTATAGGTACAAAAGACTCTTTTTCTATTAGTTACCCAGGATTTATAGATGATGCTAATATTAATGATACAGTTATGCTTGATGATGGTAATCTGAACTTAACTATTATTGATAAGGACTCTGAAAAATTAATTTGTAGAATAGAAAACGATGGGATTATGAAGAGCCGTAAAGGTGTAGGACTACCTGGAAAAGCAGTTAATATCGAATTTATGAGTGATAAAGATAGAAGTGATCTAGAATTTATTGCACAAAGTGATGTTAACTTTATCGCAGCATCTTTTATTAGAAATAAATCAGATTTAGCATCTATAAGAGAAGTCTTAGCAAAATTTGATAAGCATAACACTCCTATTATTTCAAAAATAGAAACTCAAATGGCAGTTGATAATATCGATGAGATAATCGAGTATTCCGATGGTATTATGGTTGCTCGTGGAGATTTAGGTATAGATTTACCATTATATAAAGTCCCTATTGTACAAAAAATGATAATTAAAAAATGTAATTTAGTTGGTAAACCTGTCATAACAGCTACTCAAATGCTAGAATCAATGATTGAAAACCCAAGAGCTACTCGTGCTGAAATTAGTGATGTTGCTAATGCAATCCTTGATGGTACTGATGCAGTTATGTTATCAGGTGAGTCAGCGGTAGGTAAATATCCTGTTGAAGCTGTTGCTACAATGAATGAAATTGCATCTCATGTTGAGCAAATTATTGATTATCATAAACTTATGTCGGAATTTACATTACATGTTAATTTACTACAATCAGATGAATCAACGGCATTTAGTGTTGTACATGCTGCAAATAATATTAATGCAAAACTGATAGTCGCTGCAACTCAATCAGGTAAATCAGCAAAATTAATATCAAAATATAGACCAAGTACTAATATTGTTGCACTTTGTCCTAATAGTAGTGTTGCTCAAAGTTTATCACTTTACTCAGGTGTTATTTCAGTAGTTGGAAGTAATTTTTCTGATATGATGGAATTAATAGATGAATCAAGAAAAGTTGCAGTAGAGAAATTCTCTCTCAAACCAGGTGATAGCATGATTACTGTTGGAGGAATACCAATTGCAACTAGTAAAACTAACTTTATGAAGATAACGGAATTATAAAATTGAAAGATGCCTATTAGTAAGGCATCTTTTTATTTAATGTACCATTTATTATCGTATTGAAACAGTTCTATATTCACCAGTTCTGAATCAATGGCTTTACTAATAACTTGATTTACAAATTCATTACTCGTTCCACAATAATTAATTACTCCTTTTTCCAGCAAAACAATATTATCGCATTCATTTATAGCAATGTTTAATTCATGCATTGCTATTATTATCGTTTTCCCTTGCATTTTCAACTTTTTCAATAACTTTATCAATTCTTTTTGAAAAGTAATATCTAGATTATTGAATGGTTCATCAAATAATATCACTGGTGTATCCTGCACTAATATTTTTGCAATAAATACTTTTTGTAATTCTCCACCTGAAAGTTGACTTGTTTCACGACCATAAAGATTATCTATTTTTAGTTCAGCCATTATTTTATTTACTTCTAAGTAGTCTTTTTCTGTATAGTTTTCGAATAGATTTTTTCTATTATATTTTCCAAAAACTATAAATTTTTCAATATTTATTGAGTCTGAGATAGAATCTGAAAATTCATTTCTTTGTTCCAATAACCCTACTATTTGTGATACTTTCTTATATTCCATATTTTTTATATTTTCATCTATAAGTTCTATTTTCCCATCATACTTCAAATGCTTTTCATTCGTTTTACTTATTAGTTTGAGTAATGTAGACTTCCCTGAACCATTTGATCCAATTAGTGCTGTTATTGTACCTTCTTTTATATTCAAATTTATATTTCTTAGTACTTCTTCGCCTTTGCTATATCTATATGACACATTTATTGCTTTAATCATAATTCTTCACCACCATATAATATATGAAAAATGCTCCACCAAGTAACGATGTTATAATTCCTACTGGTAATTCTAGCGGTGGTAAAATCATCCTAGATACTAAATCTGCAACAACAAGTAGAATTCCCCCCCATACTAGCATTGTGGCAAGCTTATTTTTAATGTTTAACATTTTTACAATATTTGGAACAATAATTCCAATAAAGCCAATCGTACCGCATACGCTCACAACAACTGCAGTTAATATTACCGATATTATTAAAAAATAATTACTATATCTGTGATAGTCTACACCTGTATTAGTAGAAAATTTCTCACCCATACTAATCAATTCGTATTCTTTATTTAGTATTATTATAAAGGCTAATGATACAAGGAAAACCACTAAAATAGCAACTAATAATTCTAAATTATAT
Organism: Leptotrichiaceae bacterium; assembly: GCA_018059165.1. Taxonomy (GTDB): domain Bacteria; phylum Fusobacteriota; class Fusobacteriia; order Fusobacteriales; family Leptotrichiaceae; genus JAGOYM01. Next base: position 2,680 of record JAGOYM010000016.1, read on the forward strand.
ATTTCTAAACTTCCCATTGCCCAAAATACAAAGCTTTTAAATTCCGCACCTTCAGTTTTCACATATAACAAAATACTATTAATTGAAGAAATTGCTGTAGATACTGAAAATCCAATCAAAATCATAACTATATTTTTTCTTTGCCCTACTTTTTTGCTAACTAGTAATATTATTGATAGTGTTATCATACTCATAAATACTGAAAATATAATTCTAATAATGAGATTTTCAACATTTAAAATAAGTAATAATATGTTAGCAAATACTACTGTTGATGACACACCTAGTATATAAGGATCCATCAGTGGATTCTTTGTTACTTTTTGTGTTATATCTCCTGCCAATGAAAGTGATGCCCCCACTAGAAAAGCAAACAACACCCTAAATAACCTTATGTTTATTACTATTATTTGCAAATTTGGATTCCAATTTTCTTTAAATAAACTGTGCCCAAACAAAGAATTTATTAGTATTTCAGATGTAGTCAATGGATTTATTATAACTGACCCTAATGAAAGAGATAATACAAATAGTACTATTCCAATCAATATATTTCTTGTCTTTTTCATTATTTGAATATCCTCTCTAATCGTATCTTTTATAGTATAAATGTTTTCGTAAAATATATTTTTAATGGCTTTCCATTATATGATAATTTTGAAAACTTCCATTGCTTTAGCGCTTTTATTACTTCTGCATGAATTCCATATGGATTTGCACCTGATATAATGGATACACTTTCAACTTTTCCACTTTCTGACACTAATATTTTTGCTTTTATAACAAGCTTTTCACTATAATTTCTTTGACTTAATATAGTTGTATCTGGATTAACTTGTGATAATATTTGATAATTGATTCCTGAAACATTAGCATTTTCAGCTAAGTAATAACTTCCTTTATCTACCAGCCCAGATGGCATATTCATCGAACCATTACTAATATTTTTTGTGTTCGCATCTATTTCTACTTTTCCAGCTATGCCTGCACTTTTAGCTTCACTTTTGACTTCATTTCTGACTTCATTTCTTGTAGTTGCCATAGTTGTCGCTGTTTTGACATTATCTACCTCTATTTTTTTTCCTTTTCCCATACTCAATTCACTAGAATTTATAATGTCATTCTTACTAACCACTTGATTGCTACTAACTATGCTAATCTCAGGATTAGTATTTTTATTTTCTTCTATATTTAATTTCCCTTTCAATAGACTTCCATATATGAAAAGACTTGAAATAATAATAAGATTTATCACTATAGATAATGTGACGTCTAAACTATCTGGATTCAGAGATTTTTTAATTGATAGATTTGTCATAATTATAATTTTTCTCCCTCACTCATACTATTTAGATTTATCTTCGTTATACCTATACTTTTTAATTTATCAATTATTTCAATTACATTTTTATATTCTGTACTTTTATCTATACTAAGTAACACTTCGTCTTTATTACTTAGATATCTATCTAGCTCATTAAGCTTAACTGTAAAAACTTTCTTATCACTGCTATCAATCAATATTTTGTTGCTAGAAATAAATGTTATCGATTTGTATTTATTTTCTGTATTATTAACTATGCTTTTTTTTACTGTTGGTAAATTTACTTTATATATTTGATTTTTAAAACTATTACCACCACAAACAAAAAAATATAT
>JAGOYM010000016.1:4438-6413 GCA_018059165.1 Leptotrichiaceae bacterium
CCATCTAATATATAATCAAATTTAATATAATAAGTTCTTTCATCGGCCGGGTATGATACTAGTTTATTACTTAATGATGAATATACTGTATAATCATTATATTTTTCATTAAATAGATTATTTATTCCTAACTGTACTATAAAATTAGTATTTACATTATACTTTAAATCTACATTTACAACACTATATCCTTTTTGTTTATCTTTTTTATTATAAAAATCTGATATCGCATATTGTGAACCTCTGTATAAATAATTTGCTGATATTTTTAATTTATCAATTGGATAGAATTCTGTCCCTAGATTAAATATTGCATTCGATGTTCCTGGTATTTTTGAGTTTTTATATATCCCATCATTTATTTTACTATTCAACAATGTCACAGATTCTCTTAAATTAAGCTTACTATACTTTTGTTCTACCCGCGCTTCTATTCCATATCTTATTGTCTTTCCATCTATATTGCCATTATTTCCCCATCCGTAATTTCCGTTTGGATCATAATAAATTTCATTTTTTGTTTCCACATAGAATGCATTTAGATCTATTGTGTTTTTCTTGTAATAATCGCTTATTCCAAATTCAAATTCACTATTTTCTTGTACTTTAAATTTATCTCCTAGTCCGTAAAGTGGATTTATTTCGTCTATATTTGGCGTTCTAAAGCTTTTGTTGTAACCAGCATATAGTTTACCAGTATCACTATATTTATATTCTCCTGAGAGTTCATATGCTTCATTTGTATATCTCACATCTGACACTCCACTGTATTTAGTTTTTTGTATTCTTATTCCTTCTTTAAAAATAAAATTTTTGTAATTATTAGTATTAAGTAGATAAGTTCCTAATGAAGTTTTCTCATTTTTACTATTCCCATAATTAGTTTCTGTTTTAATTTTGCCATTTTCTATATCCAATCCAACTATAATATTAGAGCTAGAGTTGTAATTGTAGGTTGCTTTTGTATTTACGTTATATGATTTCTCTTTATCTGAACGAACATAAGAAAAATATGGATCTATATACTCACCTACTGTTTTTCTTGTTTGATAGTTTAGAGTTGATTGAATATTATAATTTTCTTTTGAATATAGAAAATCTAATAAGAAGTTGTTCTTTTCTCTTGAAAATTTATCATTATCATCGCCATAAGTTCGTCCATATTTACTCATATTCGATTCTGAAACTGAACCAGGAAGACCTCTTTTTGATTCCAAATAGTTATATTTACCTTTTATTACTAAATCTTCGCCAAATTTTTGAGTGATTCCAGAATATACATTCAATTCATCTAATCCGGAATTTATTCTATATCCATCACTATCTTTTTTCTCTACTCCAAAATTTATAGTTGTATTTTCTGAAATAATTTTATTAATATCTAATTTTTCATTGAATGTATTATTTGTAGCTATGTAGCTCTCAATTTTGTATAAATCATTTTTAACTAAATCTTTCGTTGTTATAATTACTGTCCCGCCTGTCGATCCATCTCCAAAAAGTACACCTGAACCACCACTAATAACCTCAATTAATTTTATATTTTCTAACGAGATGCTATTAATATCTACTCCACTGCCATCTATTGGATTCACAGCAACACCATCTACTATAATTTTAGTGTTGTTTAATGCTGTTTCCCCGTATCCTCTAATATCCACAACACCAGTTCCAGTATATCCATTCTTTACATTTACTGATGTCATTTTTTGTAGTAACTCAATAATATTATTTGAAGCTGATTCTTTAATTTCTTTTTCTGTTATTTTTTGTGTATAATTTTTATTTGATGAATCTGCTTTCTTTTCAAGATTATCATCTCTATCTATTTTCTCTCTCGGGATAACAGTTTCTCCAAGATCAATCGTAGTTTCCGCTTTTAATTGATACAAATTCAATGTTAAAATACTTATTATTACTAGTTTTAAAGTTATATTCTTTTTCATCATTTTCTCCTCTTTTTTATTATTTTTTA